>CAZKGE010000245.1:0-2894 GCA_964552065.1 uncultured Oscillospiraceae bacterium
GCACGTTCTACGACATGCCGGCCATGCCCGCCGACGTATTCCTCATCCCCGAGGAGCTTGAGCAGACGTCACGGCGCATCGGCATCCCCAAGGGCCGGGAGGCCGTGTTTTTGCCGCGGGCGATCAGCCAGCGCTCGGCCGCGGAGATCATCGACCAGGCGATGCGGCTCTTTACAAAACAATCGTAATATCGAACGCGCGAGGTCAGTCGGGAACCTCTCCGGCACATGCGGAGGTTCCCGTTTTGTTTCCCCGGACGGGCCGCTCAATGGGGCGGCGGGACGCAGGATGCAGTTGCGGCAACCGAAAAAATGGAGGGAGACTTTATTATGGCACAGATTCATTTCATCCTCAACGGCAGCCCCGTCACGGCGGAAATACACGAAAAGGAGACGCTGCTGCAATATCTGCGCGGCACGGCCTGCCTAAACGGCGCGAAGAACGGCTGCGGCACCGGCGGCTGCGGCGCGTGCACGGTGCTCATGGACGGCGAGGCCGTGCGCTCGTGCGTCGCGCCGCTTCGGCAGATGGAGGGTAAATCGGTCCTGACGATCGAGGGACTCACGCCCAAAGTGGGGCTGCACCCGATTCAGGAGGCGTTCGTGCGCACGGGCGCGATCCAGTGTGGCTTCTGCACGCCCGGCATGGTGATGGCCGTCAAATCGCTGCTCGACAAACACCCCGACCCGACGGACGAGGACATTTATCGGGGTCTTACGCACAACATCTGCCGCTGCACCGGCTACGTCAAGATCATCGACGCGGTCCGGCTCGCGGCAAAGCTGCTTTTGGGCGACGCCCCGCCGCCGGAGCGCGAAGGCGACGGGCTCGGATTCCCGGTGCCGGACATCGACGGCATCGAGAAGGCGAAGGGGACGCTGCCGTTTGCCTGCGACCTCGAGTTGCCTAACATGGTATACGGCAAGGTGCTGTGGGCCGCGCACCCGCACGCAAAGATCCTCGGCATCGACACGGCCGCCGCCGAGCGCGCGCCGGGCGTCATCCGCGTGCTGACCGCGCGCGACGTGCCGGGCCGCAACGGGTTCGGCTCGCTCAAGCCCGACCAGCCCGTGCTCTGCGCGGACACGGTGCGCTTCTTGGGTGACGCGGTCGCGCTCGTGGTCGCGAGCAGCGAGAATGAAGCCGCGGAGGCCGCAAAGCTCGTCGAGGTGACCTACGAGCCGCTGCCCGTCGTTTCGGACATGGCCGAGGCACTCGAACAGGACGCGCCGCATCTGCACCCGGACGGCAACGTGTGCAAGCACCTCGTGCACGAGGTAGGCAACCTCGAGGAGGCCAAACGGCAGGCATTCGTGCACGTATCCGGGCATTTCGAGACCCCCGCCGTCGAGCACGCGTACCTCGAACCCGAGGCGGGCGTGGCAACGTTCGACACGGACGGCATGCTGACGCTGTACGCGCCCACGCAGTTCCCGTTCGAGACGAAGCGGCAGCTTGTCGAGGTGCTCGGCCTGCCGCCGGAGAAGGTCCGCGTCGTCCTCACGCCGCTCGGCGGCGGCTTTGGCAGCAAGTGCGACGCGACGATCGAGTTTCTGCTCGCCGTGGCCGCGTACAACCTGTGCCGGCCCGTCAAGATCACGCTAAGCCGCCGCGAATCGCTGCAGGTGAGCACGAAGCGTCACTCGTACCGCATGGACTACGAGGTCGGCGCGACCCGCGAGGGCGAGCTGCTCTACGTCGACGCGAAGCTCCTCTCCGACGCGGGCCCGTACACAAACCTCAGCCCGCGCGTGATCGACCAGGCCTGCATCTTCTCGTGCGGGCCGTACCGGGTCAAGAACCTGCGCCTCGAGGGCTGGGCTGTGCACACGAACAACGCCAACGCGAGCGCGTTCCGCGGCTTCGGCATCAACCAGGCGGCGTTCTCGATCGAGTCGCTGCTCGACGAGATCGCGGAGAAGCTGGACATGAACCGCTTCGACATCCGGTATAAAAACGCGCTCGTGGCGGGCGACGAGACCGTGTCCGGCGAAATCCTGCGCGCGAGCGTCGGCATTAAAGAGACCATCCGGCTCTGCAAGGAGGCGACCGAAAAAGCGGCCGCAAACTATGCGGCTAAGTACCCGCAGGGCGCGAAGCGGTTCGGCGTCGGCGTGGCGAGCGGGTTTAAGAACGTCGGCGCGGGCAAGGGCAAGGTCGACGACGCGGGCGCGATCCTGCGTCTCGAGCCCGACGGCTCCGTGCTGGTCCGCGTCTCCGCGGTCGACATGGGCCAGGGCATCCGCACGACCATGGCGCAGATCGCGTCCGAGACGCTGGGGCTGCCGATCGAGAAGCTCTGCATTATAACGGGCGACACGCTGCTCACGCCCAAGCACGGCGGCGCCGTCGGCGAGCGGCAGACGCTCATCAGCGGCAACGCGATGCTGCTTGCGTCCAGGCTGTTCTTAACGAAGCTGTTTGATGCCGCGGCGAACTGCTGGGGCTGCTCCGCGGACGGACTGAAGCTAGCGGACGGCGCGCTCTTTACCAGCGCGGGCGAACGACTCGGCACGCTCGCCGAGCTTGCGAAGCTGCTGCGCGAATCCGGCGCGCCCGACGTTACGGCCGAGTACAACTATGTCGCGCCGCGCACGTTCGCGCTCGCGGACGTCGAGAGCCGCAAAACCGTGCCGCGCGAGGAATACCGCAACTACCCCGCCTACGCCTACACGACGCAGGCCGCGCTCGTCGAGGTCGACACCGCCACCGGCAATGTCCGCGTGCTGAAGGTCATCGCCGCGCACGACGTCGGCCGCATCATCAATCCCGTCAAGATCGAGGGCCAGATCGAGGGCAGCTGCGCCATGGGCCAGGGCTACGCGCTCAGCGAGGAGTACGTCGTCGAGCGCGGCGTCCACCGCACGACTACCTACCAGAGCCTCGGCGTGCCC
>CAZKGE010000246.1:0-584 GCA_964552065.1 uncultured Oscillospiraceae bacterium
TTCCGCCATCGACGGACTGAATACGCTTGTGCGCGGCCAGAAGCTGCCGGTGTTCTCCGGCTCGGGATTGCCGCACGCGAACCTCGCCGCGCAGATCGCGCGCCAGGCGAAGGTGCTCGGTTCCGACGAGAAGTTCGCGGTCGTGTTCGCCGCGGTCGGCATCACGTTCGAGGAGGCGGACTACTTCATCTCGGACTTCCGCAAGACCGGCGCGATCGTGCGCACGGTGACGTTCATCAACCTTGCCAACGACCCGGCCATCGAGCGCATCGCGACGCCGCGCATGGCGATCACGGCGGCCGAATACCTGGCCTACGACCTCGGCATGCAGGTGCTGGTCATCGTTACGGACATCACGAACTATGCCGAGGCGCTGCGCGAGGTGTCCGCTGCGCGCAAGGAGGTGCCGGGCCGCCGCGGCTACCCGGGCTATCTCTATACGGACCTTGCCACGATGTACGAGCGCGCGGGCCGCATCCGCGGACAGAAGGGCTCGATCACGATGATCCCGATTCTGTCGATGCCGGAGGACGACGTGACGCATCCGATCCCCGACCTGACCGGCTATATCACGGAGGGGCAGA
>CAZKGE010000246.1:594-2849 GCA_964552065.1 uncultured Oscillospiraceae bacterium
GCTGTCGCGGCTAAAGGACAAGGGCATCGGCAAAGGCAAGACGCGCGAGGACCACGCTGACACGATGAACCAGCTGTTCTCCGCGTACTCGCGCGGCAGGGACGCCAAGGAGCTCGCGGTGATCCTCGGCGACGCGGCGCTGTCCGACATGGACAAGCTGTACGCGAAGTTTTCCGACGAGTTCGAGGCCCGGTACGTCTCGCAGGGATACCACACGAACCGCGGCATCGAGGAGACGCTCGACCTCGGCTGGCAGCTGCTCTCGATTCTGCCCAAGTCGGAGCTCAAGCGCATCCGCAGCGAGTACATCGAGAAATACTATCCCGGGGAGGCGTAAGCCGTGGCCCAGATACAGGTCAAACCGACCCGCATGGAGCTGTCCAACCTGAAAAAGCGCAGGAAGGTCGCCATCCGCGGGCATAAGATGATGAAGGACAAGCGCGACGAGCTCGTCCGCCGCTTCATCGAATACGCGCGGCGCAATAAAAAGCTCCGCGAGGAGGTCGAGCGCAAGCTCTCACTCGCGATGCAGCAATTTGTGCTCGCGCGCGCGCTGATGTCGGGCGCCGAGATCGAGGAGGCGCTGATGGTCCCCGCGCGCGCGGCCAGCGTGGAGCTGACAAAGCAGAACGTGCTGTCCATCGCGGTGCCGAAGTTTGCCATGCGGGCGCCGGAGGGTTTCGTGTATCCGTACGGGTACGCCACGACTTGCGCGGAGCTGGACGCGGCGGTGCGGCAGCTCGCCGAGGCTCTGCCGCTTCTGATCGAGCTGGCCGAGGTGGAGAAAGCCTGCGGGCGGCTTGCAAACGAAATCGAGAAGACCAGGCGGCGCGTCAACGCGCTCGAGTACGTGATGATCCCGCGCTTTTCCGAGGCGATCCGCGCAATCCAGATGAAGCTTGAGGAGAACGAGCGCGGCAACCTGGTGCGTTTGATGAAGACCAAGGAGATGCTCGCCGGACAATGACGGACGTTCGCGAACTTGCGAAGGACTGTGGCTTCGACCGCTGTCATGTGTTGCGCATGCAGCGGTTTTCCCATTATGCGCGCCGGCTGTCCGAAGGCTCTCTGCACGAAAAAGGGCGGAACCTGACCTGGGATCCGGCCGAAGCGTACCCGTGGGCAAACGCGCTTTTGTTTTTGATCCGCTCGTACGCGCCGCTGCCGCCCGACGCGCTTCTGTCGGGTTATTACCTTGCTTCCAACGACGCCTACCACGCAGCGAACCGCCTGATCGCGGCGCTGGAAGCGCAGGGCGTGCGCGCGCGGCGGGCGAGCATGCCGGTCCGCGAATGCGCGGCGGCAAACGGACTCGGCGCGCCGCTGAAGAACGGACTGACCGTGTTCCTTGGACAAGGCGAACCTGTCGGCTCGCGCGCGGCCGTGCAGACGCTGGCGGCATGTTTGCCGGAGCCGGTGGAGTATGAGGGTAATAGCTTCGAAGACGGTGGACATGCGCGCGTGCCCGGCGCGGAGGACATGGGCGAGACGGTCGAGGCGGACGCTGAACCCGTGGCGTACGAGAATACCGGTTGTCAGGACGCTGGACATGCGTGCGTGCCCGGCGCGGAGGACAGTGACGAGACTACCAGAATAGGCGCGAAGCTGGACGCGCAAGGCGACTGTCCTCCCGACCGGCACGCAGACCGGCCGGAGTTTGCCGCCTCGTGCGACAGCTGCCTCGCGTGCGGCGGAGACGGCGCGTGCGGAGCGGATGGGACAAGTCCGGAGGCGGACGAACAAAGCGGCTATTTGGGCGATCCCTGCGGCGTCCGGCAGGACCGGCCGGAGTTTGCCGCCTTGTGCCGGGACTGCCGCGCGTGCGAACGCGCGTGCCCGGTGGGCGCGATTGGGCCGACCGGGTTCCGTTTTGAACGCTGCATCCGCGCATATCTGTCGGGCGGCGAGATGCCGGAGTGGGTGATGGACGCGATGGGCTCGCTGCTGGGCTGCGAGCTGTGCCAGTGCGCCTGCCCGGCAAACGCGTCCGCGCGGCCGGTCGAATGTGCGCTGCCGGAGTTCGGGCTAGGAAAACTGTTATCCGGAGACGTAAAGCCCGCGCTTGCGCTGATTGGGAAGAACGAGAACGGAGGCGGCAGGCTGGTCGCGCAGGCGGCGGTGCTCGCCGCAAAGCAGGGGCGGCGCGACCTGCTGCCGGTGATCGAAGCGCTGGCGGGCGACGCGCGGCCGCTCGTGCGCCAGGCGGCGCTGTACGCGATTAAAAAGTTCGCGGGTAAGGCGCGGTAGCGGTGCGG
>CAZKGE010000247.1:0-2805 GCA_964552065.1 uncultured Oscillospiraceae bacterium
ACCAGCGGCCTTTTGGTCCCGAACCAAACGCGCTACCAAACTGCGCTACACCTCGGTCTGGAGCCAATGGCAGGATTCGAACCTGTGACCTGCTGATTACGAATCAGCTGCTCTACCGACTGAGCTACATTGGCGCGCGCGGACCGGAAAATCCGCGCTGACCTATTTATTATAGGCACGCGCGAAAATGCTGTCAAGCGGTATTTTGTCCAAAATGCGCATGGCGCGCATCCCGCGGCTACCGCCTGCGCTGGACGTTCCTGCGCCTCTGGCTGCGCTTGCGGCGCTTCTTTTCGTTGATCGCAAACACGACGATGAGCGCGGCGAGCAGCACGATCAGCACAGCGATGAGCAGACCGAACACGGTCGTGGGCTCGATCGAGGGGCGCGACAGAAGCGGCGTGTCCGCGGGCGACACGGCGGGCTGCGCGGGCGTCTCCGGCGCGACGATCTGGACCTGCGTCGCGGCGCGCACCTGCCTTGGCGCGATCAGGTCGGCCGAGTACAAAACCGTCCCGTCGAGTTCGTAGTCCACGGCGCCCAGGTACGTGCCCGGCTCAATCGGCGCGGCCAGGTCCTCGACCAATCGCACGTTCGCCTGTATCTCGGCGGAGCGCGCGCGGTAGCTGTTCATCTGCGCCTCCGTCACGCGCAGGGCCGCGCCCGACACGTCGACCGTCACCGGCAGCTTTCCGCCGGTCAGGTCCTCCGGGTTTGCGCCGGACACGTCGAGGTCGAACTCGTTCAGAAGGTTTAGATCCGTGCCGGACATGGGTTTGTATTTCGTCTCAAACAGGTCGTCCCAGATGTTGATCGCGTTCTGAAAGCGCGCCAGGTTCGTCTTTGCCGTGTCGCCGCCGTACAGCTCCGCCGTGTCGCCGTAGAGCACGACGATCACGCAGGCGCCGTCGCGCTCCGCCGCGCCGACAAGACATTTGCCGGCCGCATCGGTGTCGCCGGTCTTGATGCCGATCGCGTACGGGTAAACGCAGCTGAACGCGTCGCCCTCCGTCGTCCGGATCAGACGGTTCGCGTTGTTGAGCACGAGCGGGGCCGCGCGCAGGTTGCTGGCGGGCACCGTGTAGGTAACGGTCTTGGCGATCTCTACGAACGCCGGATTCTTCACCGCGTAGGCCGCGAGCTTGCCCATGTCGCGCGCCGTCGTGTAATGCTGCTCGTCCTGCACGCCGTGCGGGTTCATAAAGTGCGTGTTCGTCATGCCGAGAGCTTGGGCCTTCTGATTCATCATCTCGACGAAGCCGTCGATCGAGCCGCCTAAGTGCACGGCGATGGCCTCCGCGGCGTCGTTGCCCGAGACGAGCATGAGCCCGTACACGAGGTCCCTGAGCGTCACCTGCTCGCCGCTAGTAAGGCCCATCAGCGAGCTGTACTGCGTGAACTTGATCTTCGTGCCGAGCACCTCGTCGCCCACCGTGATCACGTCGTCGAGGTTGCCGTTCTCGAGCGCCAGGATGCAGGTCATGATCTTTGTCGTGCTGGCCGGAAACGCGCGCGCGTCCGCGTCGCGCTCAAAGAAGACCGTGCCGTCCTTGGCGTCCATAACCAGCGCCTTCGGCGTCGGTATGGTCGTATAATCGAAGTCCGCGCGCGCGGTCTTCGGCGCGCAAAAAAACGCCGCCGCAACGAGCGCGGCAAGCATGGAGGCCGCCGTCATTCTCTGCATCACACGGTTCATCGATCCACCCCACCCTTTTTCATACTGAAGTATTCTAGCATCCTTTCGGCCAAATTGGGATGGCTTTTGCATTGAATTTACGATTTGTACACGATATACTGTAGGGGAGCCAAACGGTTCCTACAAGTTTCGTCACAATGCGCGAAGGGGTGCCAAATTATGAGAAAATTCCGCTGCACGGTGTGCGGCTACGTCCATGAAGGTGAAAACCCGCCCGCCTGCTGCCCCACCTGCCGCATGCCGGCGCTGAAGTTCGTCGAGGTCAACGCCGAGAAGAAGGTGTTCGCCGCCGAGCATGTCGTCGGCGTCGCCGCGGGCGTCGATCCGGAGGTTCTGATCGGGCTGCGGTCCAATTTTGAAAGCGAATGCGCCGACGCCGGCGTCTATCTTGCCATGTCCCGCGCGGCCGAGCGCGATGGGTACCCGGAGATCGCCGAGGTGCTGCGCCGCTTCGCGTTTGAGGAGATCGAGCACGCCGCACGCTTCGCCGAGCTGATCGGCGACTCGGTTTCGCCGTCCACCAAGCGCAACCTTGAAACGCGCGCCACGGCGGAGTTCTCCGCGACCGAGAGCAAGGCGGCCCTGGCCAAGCTCGCCAAGGACCAGGACCTGGACGCCATCCACGACCTCGTACACGAGATCGCGCGCGACGAGGCGCGCCACGGCAAGGCCGTCGAAGGGCTTCTGAGGAGGTATTTTTAGAATATGAGCGACAAGCCGCTGAACAAGTACATCGACCACACGATCCTTGCCCCGAACGCCTCGCGCGAAGACGTGCTGCGCGCCATCGAGGAGGGCGTCCGCTACGACGTCGCGTCCGTCTGCGTCAACCCGTGCTGGGTGGAGCTCGTCGCGACCAAGCTGCGCGGCACCGGCGTCGGGACCTGCGCGGCCATCGGCTTCCCGCTCGGCGCGACGCTGACGTCCGTCAAGGCGTTCGAGGCCGCCGAGTGCGTCGAAAAGGGCGCGTCCGAGATCGACATGGTGCTCAACGTCGGCTTCGTCAAGTCCGGCGACTGGGAGGCCGTCATGCGCGACATCGAGGCCGTCGTCAAGGCCGTCCGCGGCCGCGCGCTCGTCAAGGTCATACTCGAAACCTGCCTGCTCAC
>CAZKGE010000248.1:0-2800 GCA_964552065.1 uncultured Oscillospiraceae bacterium
CCGAGAAGTCCGCGATTGTCAACTTCCCCGTGCTGCGCGGCAACATCTACAAAATCGACGTCGAGGAGACCAAGAAGGTCGTCGACCGGTACCGGCCGGAGCTGATCATATTCGGCAAGTCCATGGTGCTGCATAAGGAGCCCGTTGCCGAGATAAGGAAGTTCGTCGACGAGCAGGGCATCCCGACGACCATCATGTACGACATGGCGCACGTGCTCGGCCTTGTCGGCGAGCACTTCCAGCAGCCGTTCGCCGAGGGCGCGGAGATCGTGACCGGCTCGACGCACAAGACGTTTTTCGGGCCGCAGCGCGGCGTGATCGGCGTCAATTACAACAAGACCGACCTCAAGTACGGGCTGTGGGAGACCATCGAGACGCGCGCGTTCCCGGGCAGCGTGAGCAACCACCACCTCGGCACGCAGCTCGGGCTCCTCATGGCGGCGTACGAGATGAACCGTTTTAAGGACGCCTACCAGAGCGCCGTCGTACAAAACGCCAAGCACTTCGCCAAGGCGCTAAGCGACCGCGGCCTCGACGTGGCGGGCGACCCGGCGATTTCCTACACCGAGACGCACCAGGTGATCGTGCGCGTCGGCTACGGCCGCGGGCCGGAGATTGCGGAAAAGCTCGAACAGCACAACATCATCGTCAACTACCAGGCCACGCCCGACGAGGAGGGCTTCACCGCCTCCGGCGCGCTGCGCTTGGGCGTGTCCGAGATGACGCGTTTCGGTTTTGACGCCGCGGCGTTCGACCGCCTCGCGGACCTGATGGCGGACCTCATCCTTAGCGGCAGGGACGTGCGCGCGGACGCAGCGAAGCTGCGCAGCGAGCACCGCGACATGCGCTACTGCTTCGACGGCGCGGACGTGGAACAGGCGCTCGGGCAGTTAGTCAAGACGCTGGGGCTGTAACGGGAGTGCAAAAACGGCTGCGACTGTAACAGGAGTGTGAAAACGCGGGAAGGCGAAAGCCTCTCCGCGTTTTATTTTCGGGTAACCGGAATAAGAATGGAGGGACAACGTTCGAGGGCGCTGCCCTCGAGCACCCGCCAAGGGCCTGAGGCCCTTGGAACCCGCAGGAAAACTTGAAGAACTATTTGGGTTTCCAAAGGGCCCTCGGCCCTTTGGCGGTGGCTTGGAGGCAGAGCCTCCAACGTCCCCCGTTCCCCGTCCCCCGTTCCCCGCCGCACGTTCACCGTTCCCCGCCGCGCGTTCACCGTTTGTTCACGCCGCGGCTTAGGCAGAGCATGGTATACTGGACGCATTCATGAGGCAGTATCATAACCGCAGCTCCAACCGCACACGCCGCCGCAGTCCCGCGCGGGCGATCGCGCTGGCGGTGACCGGCGCGCTTCTGCTGCTTACGCTTTTGATCGCGGCGACGCTCGGCGCGCCCGCGTTCGGCGGCGGCGGGCGGCGGCCGCTTACCGCGACTTTCTCCCTGCTGCCGACGCCGACGATCGCGCCGGACACGGAGTTCACGTTCGCCCAGAACGAGCGCAGCCCACTGCCCGGCACGAATGCGCGGCTTGCGCAGGGGCAGGACCGGCCGCTGTTCGGCAGGATTGCGTGCAACTACCCCATCGCGTCGGTCGTGGTGTCGGACGCGTGCAGCCACAACGACGACCCGCTGTATCCGTACCGTAAAACCGTCACGCTGCCGCCCGATACCAGAGAGTTTTCGCTGACCAGCGCGAACACGCTCGGGGGCGCGTCGCTCAACGCGCTGTTTGACTTTGCCGCGCTCACGCCAGGCGTGCACACGCTGATGATCTCGGCCGAGAGCACGGCCGACGGCGAGACGTACAAGGTGTTCAGCGTGCGCTATTACGTGCTCTCCGACACCTGGGAATGGATCAAAGAGTCCGACTTTAACGGCTCGTACGACGCGGCGCTGAAGTTCTTCGGCGATCCTGAGCGGTTTGTGTACCGCTATCAGCCCGTCTACGGCCGCTACGTCGTCGCCGACCCGGACTGGGAGGAGACGTACATCACGAAAATCGACGGTCCGACGGGCCGCAAGTGGTCCGTGCATATCGACGCCGTGCCATATTATGAGAAGGCGTTCGCGCTGCTTGCCGAGACCTATGTGCGCGTGCACGGGACCAACGGCGACACCGGCGTGCTGCCGCTTACGGCGCTCGTGGGAAGCTACAGCGGCACGTACGTCTCGCGCCTCACCTCGTCGAAGAAGACGATCAGCCACCACGCGTTCGGCGCTGCGTCCGACGTCAACTCCGAGATGCCGCCGAACCTCAACGAACCCGTCAACATCGATTTAATCAACGACGAGGTCAGAAACCTGCTCGCCTACAACGGCATCCTTTCCGAGGATGGGCAGCGGTACTATGACTTTACGTACGCCGGCTCGTACCCGAACGCGCCGTGCGGCGTGCCGCAGACCGTCATCAACTACATACTCTATGAACTGGCGTTCTACCGCGCGGGCTTTTTGTGGGGCCATTACTACAAGAGCACGTCGGACGCGATGCACTTTACGCTCTCCGACAACATCGTGATTCAGCACGACGGCAAGGACGGTCTGCGCAAGGTGTTTTCGTACATCGAGGACGCCGCTTCGCCCTCTCCCTCCCCGTCCGCCACCGCCACGCCCTCGCCCGACGCGGCCGCGACGATGCTGCCGCTCGTCCCCTCCAAGCGCCCCGCCACAACGCCGGACGACTCCGGAGCGAATACCGAGGGTTGAGCGGAGAGGCGGGGAAAAGGGCAGGGAGAACAAGGGGGTACGTTGAGGGGGCCGCCCCCCAACTCCCGCCCAAAGGGCCCCCGCCCTTTTG
>CAZKGE010000249.1:0-2797 GCA_964552065.1 uncultured Oscillospiraceae bacterium
CTTTGGGCGGGAGTTTGAGGGCAGACCCCTCAACGTACCCTCCAGCAGGTCCTCTAAAAACCCCTCCCAAAAAAACTTCGGCGCTTTCCTCCTCGGAAAAGCGCCGTTATTTCTTTTTCAGCACGAACACCCAGGGCAGCAGCCCGCCGGCCTCGGTGCGCCGCCGGTCGGCGAGGGCGAGCGCCGGTTCGCGGTCGAGGCAGGCCGAGAGCAGGCGGTACTCCATGGTATAGAGCACGGCGACGCCGCCCGGGACGAGCAATCGCGGCAGCAGCGGCACGAACGCGCGGTAGAGCCGTTCGTTCTCGCGGTGCGTGCCGACGCGGTTGCCGAACGGCAGGTTGGCGAACACTTCGTCGAACGGCTCGCGCGCGGCAAATTTGAGAATATCCTTATGCACGAACGCGGCGCGGCTGCCTGCCGCCGCGGCGTTTTCGCGCGCGGCGCGGACGGCGGCTTCGGCGATGTCCACGCCGAGCAGTGCGCGGCACGGCGAGAACCGCTCGCGCTCGAACAGCAGCGTCCCGCTGCCGCAGAACGGGTCGAGCACGGCGGGATTGCCGCGCGTTAAATACGGCGCGGCATAGCGGACCAGCGCCGCCGCGGTCGCGGGATGCATTGACGCGGGAAGCGCACGCACACGGTAGGCAAAGCGCATGTCCGCCAGATAACAGGGCTTGATGAACACGTCGGCGCGGTCATCGCGCACGGCGACGCGCAGCTCAAGCGCGTAGTTCGACGCGTCGTTGTCGCCGCCGAGCGTGCGCGCAAGCTGCCGGATGAACGCGGCGCGGTCGCCCGCATAGCCGCGCAGCTCGATACGGTACGGCATCGTCAGCTCGCCTTTTACCTCCCCCGCGATCGCCTCCGGCGCCGCCGCGACGTTTTGCGCGAGCGGGTACAAAAGCTCAAAGAAGCAGCGCGCGCGGTACAGCGCGGCGGGGTCGTCCGTCCCGACGAGCACGCCGCCCTCCGCGGGCCGCGGGCGATAGCCGAGCGCGAAAAGCTCGTCCGCGAGTACGCCGTCAAAGCCCGACGGCGGCACGAGCAGCACGCGCCGCTTTTTGTCCGGCCTGTCCGGCGGCGCGAACACGCGCGGGCAGAGCGCGTTTTTCGCCTTCTGGTGCGCCAGCGCGATCTCCCCGCAGTGCTTTGCCTGCGTTTCGTCCATGGGCGCGGGCGGGACGTATTTCTCAATTGCGCGCACGGCGTCCGCGCCGCCGCAATTCCCCAGCGCGAGCAGCAGCGACGGCACGATAAACAGCGTCGTTTCGGCGGTAAGCGCCGCGGCAAGCGCCGCGGAATCGCGCGGGTTCTCCAGCGCGCCGAGCAGCCGCGCGGCGTTCTTGCGCGCCTTCGGCTCCGGCGAACTTAGCGCCGCATACAGCGGCGCGCGGTCGGTGAACGCACGCTCGATCTCGCCGCGTTCCGCCTTCTTCTTGGCGAGCGCGACGAGCGCGGACAGGGCCTCGGCCGACGAGGGGTTGTCCAGTATTTGGGCAGCGAGCGCGGCGATCACGCGTCCCCGCCCGCCGCGCGCTTGATGACGTCGAGCACCTCGTCCGTGCCGTCGGAGCGCAGGTCCTTCTCCATCGTGCGGATCAGCTCCTCGCGCCTCCTGTACACTTCGTCGAGCGCGGCGATGAGCGTTTCCCTGGTCGCCGTGTCCTGGTCGATCCACAGGGCGTAGCCCTTTTTCTCAAAATACCTGGCGTTATGCAATTGGTCGCCGCGCGACGACGACAGCGTCAGCGGCACGAGCAAAGCGGGCTTATTCAGCGCCAGAAGCTCGAACACCGCGTTCGCGCCCGCGCGCGAGAGCACGATGTCGCACAGCGCAAACAGGTCCGGCAGCTCCTCGTGCGCGTATTCGTACTGCACATATCCCGGCCGGGCCAGCTCCGGACATTCCTTGCCATACCCGCACAGATGCACGATGTCGAACCTTGTCAAAAGCGCGTCGAGAGAGGCGTGCAAAAGGTCGTTGAGCTTCTTTGCGCCGAGGCTCCCGCCCATGACCAGCAGCACGGGCTTAGCGCCCGCAAAGCCCGTCAGCGCCTTTGCGCGCGCCGCGTCCCCGCGGTACAGCTCGGAACGAATCGGCGTGCCCGTGTACACGCCTTTTTTTCCCTTGACAAACGCGAGCGTGTCCTCAAACGACACGCAGACCGTGTTGGAAAACACCGCCGCGATGCGGTTGGCCAGCCCCGGCGTATAGTCGGACTCGTGCGACACGACCGGTACCCCGCCCGCGCCGATCACGACCGGCACCGACACGAACCCGCCCTTGCTGAATATCACGTCCGGCGCGACCGCGCGCACGATGCGCCGCGCCTGGAATACGCCCTTGATCACGCGGAACGGGTCGAGAAAGTTTTGCCAGGAGAAATACCGCCTCAGCTTGCCCGACGAGATCGTGTGGTACGTCACCTGCGGAAGCTTTTTAAGAAGCTCGCGCTCCATACCCTCGCGCGTGCCGATGTAGTGGATTTCCCAGCCCTCGACTTCGAGCCGCTCGATCAGCGCGATGTTCGGCGTGACATGCCCGGCCGTACCCCCGCCCGTAAAAATGATTCGCTTCATATTCCGGCTATCCTCACAAACCTCGCGCCCGGCCGAAGCTCCCGGCGCTCTCCCACTATAGTATGTCGGAATCGTCCGTTTGTCCACTTCCTTTTGCCGCAGGAAAAAAGCGGAGGGCACGGCGGCCGTCCGTTTTTTGGGGGAACGGGTTGGGATTTTTGCGAGGGCTCCGCCCTCGCGCACCCGCTTCTTTTCTTAAAGAAAAGAAACAAAA
>CAZKGE010000250.1:0-2715 GCA_964552065.1 uncultured Oscillospiraceae bacterium
ACGCACCGCGACCATTGCGAACTGTGGGCCGCAAGGCTCGGCCCTTGGCGGGTGCGCGAGGGCGGAGCCCTCGCACCAAAGCCTCTCGCACGGTATATGACAAAAACAATACCGGTCGCAAAGCGGCTTTTGTATCATATCATCTATTTGTATGCGGAATCAAGATGAGCGACCACCGGCCGCCCATTGTTTGCAAATTATTCCCTTTTTGAATCGTATTTCCCCACAATCCGTTTGAATGTGCGCCCGCGTTCTTCAAAGTTTGGGAACATATCCCAGCTCGCGCAGGCCGGGGAAAGCAGCACCGCGTCGCCTTTCTGCGCAAGCTTTCGCGCGGTCCCGACCGCCTCCTCGAACGTGTCCGCGACCGTGCAAATCCCGCGGCATCCGCACGCCGCGGCCTCGCGCAGGATCTGCTCCTTTGTCGCGCCGAGCACGACCGCCGCGCGCACCGTATCGCCGAAGGCGGCAAACAGCGGGCGAAAATCCGCGTGCTTGTCATAGCCGCCGAGGAGGAGCACCGTTTTCTGTTTCATCGCCTCGATCGCGCGGATCGTAGAGGCGGGGTTCGTGCCCTTGGAGTCGTTGAAGTAGGAGACGCCGTCGAGCTCGCGCACGAACTCGATGCGGTGCTCGACGCCGGGGAACGTGCGCAGCGTTTCGCGCACGGCGTCGACGGAAACGCCCATCGAGAGCGCAAGCAGCGACGAAAGCATCGCGTTCTCGAGGTTGTGACCGCCCGGGATGCGGATGCCGGCGGCGGGAAGCAGCGCCGTCTCGCGCCCAAACCGCCGGTAAATTACGTTTTCGCCGCGCAGGAACATGCCGTTGTCCACCTCGGTTTTCCGCGAGAAGAACAGCGCCTCCGCAGGCGTGTCCGCGCACATGCCGCACACGACGGGGTCGTCGCAGTTGAACACGGCAAAGTCGTCCGCGGTCTGGTTGAAATAGACCTTGCGCTTGTTGTCGATGTAGTTCTCCATCGTGCCGAAATGGTCGAGATGGTCCTCGGTGATGTTGCAGCAGGCTGCCGCGCGCGCGTGGAAGCGCACGCAGCCCTCGAGCTGCAGCGCGGCCGTCTCCGCCACGACGATGTCGCCTGGTCTGGTCTCGAGCGCGTGCTCCGTAATGGCCACGCCAATGTTGCCGAGCACGAACGTCGGAAAACCGCCCGCCTTGAACATCTCGCCCGTCAGCGCCGTGCACGTCGTCTTGCCGTTCGTGCCCGTGACGCACACAAAGTCCGCGTCCGCGTACCGGTACCCGAGCTCGATCTCGGAGATGACCTCGACGCCGCGCCGTCTGGCGGTCACGATGAACGGCCGCGTCATCGGGATCACGGGACTCGGGATCAAAAGGTCGATACCGTCAAGCAGCGTCTCGGGCGGCTCGCCCAGACGGTATTCGCACTCGATGCCGGAGAGCTGTTCAAAAAGGCCGGGAATCTCGGCCTTTTGGTCGTTGACGAGCACGCGCCAACCCGTTTTATACAGAAGCTTCGCCGCGCCGACGCCGCTCTTGGCCATGCCGACGACGAGCGCGGTCTTTTTCTTTTCCCGCATCGGAATTCCTCCCCCGGGCCGCCGTTTACCCGGCGGTAAAGCGGCGCGCCCGCGTTACCACAAAATGACGTACGACAGAAGGCACAGCGCGCAGGCGACGGTCGTGACCAGCATGTACATCGAAACGATGTGCGACTCGCTCTGACCGCACAGCTCGAAATGGTGGTGCAGCGGCGCCATCTTGAACACGCGCTTGCCGTGCCGAAGCTTGTACGAGCCGACCTGCAGCACGACAGACAGGGCGCTGCCAACAAAGCAGATGCCCATGATCGGCAAAAGGATCAGCGAGCGGCTCAAAATCGCCATCATCGACACCGCGCCGCCGAGCGCGAGCGAGCCCGTGTCGCCCATAAAAATCTTGGCCGGATACGCGTTGTAGCGCAAAAACCCCAATAAAGCGCCCGCGACCGCCGCACTGAACACGCCCATGCTCGTAAGGTTGATGCCGTAGAGCGTCTGGCCGAACAGCTTCGCCTCGGCCGAAAGCAGCGTAAATACCAACATCATGGCGAGCGCGTAGATCATCGACACGCCCGACGCCAGCCCGTCCAGCCCGTCGGTGAGGTTGACGGCGTTGACCTCCGATATGATCGCGAACATCGCAAACGGAATGTAGTATACGCCGAGGTCCCATTCCGCGCTCGTAAACGGCACGTACAGCTTCGAGCCGATCATCGGCGAGCGGTAGGCCCAGTACGCGATCACGAACGCGATGCCGAACTGCGCGATGATCTTCTGATATGCGCGAAGGCCCAGGTTGCGCTTTAAGCGGACCTTAATGAAATCGTCGAGGAAGCCCACGACGGAGAACGCGACGGTGACGAGCAGCGTCGGCAATAAAAACTCCACGCCCTCGAGCCCGAAGATCAGCGAGGCCGTGATCAGCCCCAGGAGGATCATGAGCCCGCCCATCGTAGGCGTGCCCTGCTTGGACTTGTGCGACTGCGGCCCTTCCTCGCGCTCCACCTGTCCGAACTTGAGCCGGCGCAGCATCGGGATGGCGACGGGGCCGGCAAGCATGACGATCGCAAATGCGGTGAGCGCGGTGAGCAATAACCTTTGCATCTTCCGGTAAACCCTACAGCTCTGTTAGAAGCTCCTCTACGATTTCTTTATCGTCGAAATGGTACTTCGTACCGTTGATCTCCTGGTA
>CAZKGE010000251.1:0-2708 GCA_964552065.1 uncultured Oscillospiraceae bacterium
GGGTGCCGCGGGGTTGCTTCTGGTCGTTGATGATCACGGCCGCGTTGTCGTCGACGCGGATGTGCCACCCGTCGTGACGGTACACGCCGGAGACGGTGCGCACGACGACGGCGCGGACGACGTCCTTCTTCTTGACCGCGCCGCCCGGGGAGGCGGATTTGACGCTGGCCACGATCACATCGCCGATATTGGCGGACTTTCTCATGGAACCGCCGAGCACGCGAATGCACATGATCTCTTTGGCTCCGCTGTTGTCCGCGACCCTCAATCTGGTTTGCGGTTGAATCATTTTTACTGCCTCCTACGGTTACTTCGCCTTTTCGACGATCTCGACCACCCGCCAGCGCTTATCCTTGGAGATCGGGCGGGTCTCCATGATTCTGACGGTATCGCCGATGCCGCAGGCGTTGCTCTCGTCGTGCGCCTTGAACTTGTGCGTACGGTTGACCATCTTGCCGTACAGCGAATGGCGCACCTTGGTCTGGATGGCGACCGTGACGGTCTTGTCCATCTTGTCGCTCGTGACGACGCCGATGCGAGTTTTCCTGTATCCTCTCTGTTCCATGTCCGTATCCTCCCTCTCGCTCACTCGGCGGCTGCCAGTTCACGCTGACGGATGGCCGTCTTGATCCTGGCGATGTCTTTTTTGCACTCGTTGATCCTGTGCGGATTGCTGAGCTGGCCCGTGGCCAACTGGAAGCGAAGGTTGAACAGCTCGTTCTTGAGCTCCTTCTCACGCGCGGCGAGAGCGTCGTTGGACAGTTTGGTCATTTCGTTAACCTTCATTGCTCTCACCACCCTCCCGCGTCTCCTTGCGGACGATCTTGCACTTGATCGGGAGCTTATACTGCGCGAGCCGGAGCGCCTCCTTGGCGGAGGTCTCGTCTACGCCGGAAATCTCAAACAGCACGCGGCCCGGCTTGACGACAGCCACCCAGTATTCCGGCGAGCCCTTGCCGGAACCCATGCGGGTCTCGGCCGGCTTCTCGGTCACGGGCTTGTCGGGGAAGATTTTGATCCATACCTGGCCGCCGCGCTTGATGTATCGCGTCATCGCGACACGGGCCGCCTCGATCTGGTTGCTGGTGATCCACGCCGGGTCCAGCGCAACAAGACCGTATTCGCCGTAGGTGACCGTGTTGCCGCGCAGGGCCTTGCCCTTCATGCGGCCGCGGAACACTTTGCGGCGCTTCACTCTCTTCGGCATCAACATATCTTATCTGCCTCCTTCTTCGCGCTTGGCCGCGTTGCGTTTGCCAAGCACCTCGCCCTTGTAGATCCAAACCTTGATGCCGATGCGCCCGTAGGTCGTGTGCGCTTCGGTAAAGCCGTACTGGATGTCCGCGCGCATCGTCTGCAGCGGGATCGAGCCGTCGTGGTAGCCTTCGCTGCGGGCGATCTCCGCGCCGCCCAAGCGGCCCGAGCACATCAGCTTGATGCCTTTGACGCCGTTTTTCTGCATGCTGCGGCCCATCGCCTGCTTCATGGCGCGGCGGAAGCTGATGCGCTTCTCGAGCTGCTGCGCGATGTTTTCGGCCACGAGCTGCGCGTCGGCGTCGGCCTCGCGGATCTCCATGATGTTGATGCTGACTTCCTTGCCAAGCGCCTTGGCCACGTCCGCCTTGATCAGTTCGATGCCGGCGCCGCCCTTGCCGATCAAAAGGCCGGGGCGCGCGGTGTAGATGCTCACCGTGATCTTGCCGGCGGCGCGGTCGATCTCGATGCGGGAGATCGAAGCGGCGTAATACTTCTTTTTGATATAGTCGCGGATCTTGCGGTCCTCGACGAGGTAGTCGGCAAAGTCCTTCTTGGAGGCGTACCAGCGCGTATTCCAGTCCCGGATCACGCCGACGCGGAAGCCGTTCGGATTAACTTTCTGACCCATTCTCGTTCCTCCCTTACTTTGCCTGGTCCAGAACCACGGTGATGTGGCTCGTATGCTTGCGGATGCTGAACGCGCGGCCGTGGGACCGCGGACGGAACCGCTTCAGCGTAGGACCCTGGTTGGCGTAGACCTCCGCGACCACGAGATCGTCGCGGTTCATCTCAAGGTTGTTTTCGGCGTTGGCCGTCGCGGAGCGGAGGACCTTGAGCACGGGCTCGGTCGCCGACTTGGGCGTGTATTGCAGAATCGCTTCCGCCTCGCGCACGCTCTTGCCGCGGATGAGATCGATCACGATCTTGACCTTGCGCGGGGCGATGCGCACGTACTTGGCGGTAGCTCTCGGGCGCCTGTCCGCGTTCTCGCGGCGGTGGGCCGTCTTCTCTCTCAGTCTGGTTGCCATGAAACGATCCTCCTTACTTGGCCGACGAGGACTTCTCGGAGCCCTTGTGGCCTCTGAACGTGCGTGTGGGGGCGAACTCACCGAGCTTATGCCCCACCATCTCGTCCGTGATGTACACGGGAACGTGCTTTCTGCCGTCGTGGATGGCAAGGGTGTGCCCGACCATCTGCGGGAATATCGTGGAAGCGCGCGACCAGGTCTTGACGACGGTCTTCCTGCCGCTCTTGTTCATGGCTTCGATGCGCGCAAGCAGGCGCTCGCTGACAAACGGTCCCTTTTTAACCGATCTGCTCATACCGTTTCTCCTTCCTTCCCATCACTTGCCGTTCCTGCGGCGCACGATGAACTTGTTGGTCTTGTTCTTCTTCTTGCGCGTCTTGTAGCCGAGCGCCGGCTTGCCCCACGGGGTGACCGGGCCGGGCA
>CAZKGE010000252.1:0-1932 GCA_964552065.1 uncultured Oscillospiraceae bacterium
CTGATCGGCTACGACAGCTTCCCCATCATCCTGCGCAAAAACGCGGTGGTATAGCCGGCGGCAAAACGGCAAAGCCTGTTTACCGGACCCGTTCGTTCGGCGTCAAGGCGCCGCGGTTCGCCGCGGGGCGCAAAACGGCAAAGCCGCGCGCGCCCGGCGGAAGCCCGCGCGGGGGAAGGCGCCCGCCGCCGTGCCGCGCTTCAAAGCGGGGAATACAAATCCCGGAAGGACCGTAGTATCCTATGAAAATACTCTACTGCGTGAGCGAGTGCGTCCCGTTCGTCAAGACCGGCGGGCTTGCCGACGTGGCGGGCTCGCTGCCGGCCGCGCTTAGCCGCCTCGGCGCGGACGTGCGCGTCGTGCTGCCGAAGTACCGCGTCATCGACGACTACTGGAAAAGCCGCATGCGGCACGTGTGCGACTTTTTGATCCTGTTCGGACAGGAGCACGCGTTCGTCGGCGTCGAGGAGGTCGTCGACAACGGCGTGACCTACTATTTCATCGACAACGAGGACTATTTTTACGGCGACAGCATCTACGGCGACGGCATCGCCGAGGGCTGGCGGTTCGCGTTCTTTTCGCGCGCGGTGCTCGAGATTCTGCCTAAAATCGGCTTTTTCCCGGACGTCCTGCACTTAAACGACTGGCAGACGGGCCTTGTCGCCGCACTCTTAAGCACGCAGTACGCCAATCGCAAAGAATACGCGCGCATGCGCACGGTGTTCTCGATCCACAATTTGCGCTACCAGGGCGTGTTCGACTGGATGGCGCTCAACGGCAGGCTCGGGCTCGACGGCGCGCTGTTTACGCCGTCGTGCCTGGAGTTTTACGGCAACTTAAACTGCATGAAGGCCGGCATCGTGTTCTCGGACCGCATCAGCACCGTGAGCCCGACCTACGCAAGCGAGATTTTGACGGAGTACTACGGCGAGCGGCTCGACGGACTCCTCCGCGCGCGCGGCGACGGCGTGACGGGCATCCTCAACGGCATCGACACCGTCGTGTTCGACCCGGGCACCGACCGCTTCCTGACCGCGCACTATACGGCTTCCGACCGCTCCGGCAAGGCGGAGTGCAAGCGGCTCCTGCAGCGCGAATGCGGACTTGCCGAGGACGCGGACGCGCCGCTCGTCGGCTTTATCGCGCGGCTCTCGGCGCAGAAGGGGCTCGACCTCGTCGAGCGCGTGCTGACCGACATCTTAAAAAAACGCGTGCAGCTCGTGTTCCTCGGCGCGGGGGACAAGCATTTTGCGGACTTTTTAAGCTGGGCCGAGTGGCGCTATCCGCATCGCGTGGCGTTCCGCTCCGGCCTCAACGAGGGCCTCGCGCACCGCATCTACGCGGGCGCGGACCTGTTTTTGATGCCGTCCCAGTTCGAGCCCTGCGGACTTTCGCAGATGATCGCGATGCGCTACGGAACCGTGCCGATCGTGCGCGAGACGGGCGGCCTGCGCGATACCGTGCGGCCGTACAACCGCTTTACCGGCGAAGGAGACGGGTTCTCGTTTTCCAACTACAACGCGCACGAGATGCTGAACGCGATCGAGCGCGCCGCCGACCTGTACGCGGGCAATCGCGAAGCCTTCGAGGGTCTGATCGCAAGCGGCATGCGCAAGGACTTCTCGTGGGCCGTCTCGGCCGCGGAGTACCTGCGCATGTACGACCTTTTGCTGCCCAAAGCGCGGCCCGCGGCCGTGCCGAAGCCGGCGCGCGAGAGAGCGAAGGCGAAGGAGGCGGGGGCCGGGGCGAGGAAGCCGCGTAGCAGAGCGGGGGATGTGCAGGCCGAGAGCTGAGGGGGAGGGTACGAGGGTACGTTGAGGGCTCCGCCCTCAAGCACCCGCCAAAGGGCCGCAGGCCCTTTGGAAACCCATTCCGTTGGACAAGAAGCCTTCGTGTCCTTTCCTTTGGGATTCCAAAGGGCCCTCGGCCCTT
>CAZKGE010000252.1:1942-2702 GCA_964552065.1 uncultured Oscillospiraceae bacterium
GGGCTGGAGACGGAGCCTCCAGCGTACCCCCCAATACCAAGCGCCCGCGCATCTCTGCGCGGGCGCTTTCATTCGTTCCAAACCTCGCCTAACCGGCCATTCGCTCAAGCTCTTCCTTTTCGAGCACGGTGTAGGCGACCTTGCCGACGAGCGTCTTGGGCAGCTCGCGGCGGAACTCGATATCGTACGGCATGGCATACTTGGCGATCTGCTTTTCGCAGTGCGCGAGCAGCTCGTCGCGCAGCTCGGCCGACGGTTCAACGCCGGGGCGCAGCACGACGAAGGCCTTCACCTTCTGTATCTTGTACGAATCGGGCACGCCGATGACGCAGCTCATCAGCACTTTCTCGTGCGCGTCGATCACGTTCTCGAGCTGCGAGGGGTAGACGTTGTAGCCGCTGGTGATGATCATGCGCTTGATGCGCTGCTTAAAGTAGACGAAGCCGTCGGCGTCCATTGTGCCGAGATCGCCCGTATGCAGCCAGACGCGGCCGTCGGCGTGCGTTTTCAGCGTATTCTTCGTCTCCCCGGGCTGGTTGACGTACTCGAGCATGACCGAGGGGCCGGCGAGCGCGATCTCGCCGTCCTCGCCGTACGGGACCTCGTCGGTCGTGCCGGCCTTGACGATCTTGTAGAACGTGTCCGGGAACGGCAGCCCGATGCTGCCCTCGCGGTACATGTCGTACGGGGTAAGGCAGCTCGCGGTCACGCACTCGGTCGTGCCGTAGCCCTCGCGGATCTGCACGGACGCGTTGTGCTC
>CAZKGE010000253.1:0-2686 GCA_964552065.1 uncultured Oscillospiraceae bacterium
ACGTCGCCGATGAGCGCCGTGATGCCCTCGTCGACCAGGCGGGTAAACGCCGTGATCGCTTCGGTCGAGTCGCCCTTGTTGTCATAGGCGATGACCTGGACCTGCTTGCCGTTGATGCCGCCGGCCGCGTTGAGCTGGTCGATGTACAGCTGCGCGCCGTTCTTGACGGCGTTACCGTACACGGCGTACTCGCCGGTGTGGCAGCCGACTATGCCGACGAGGATGGGGCCGGTGGGCTCCGCCGCGGCTTCGGCGGGCGCTTCGGTGGCTTGTGCGGCCGGGGCTTCGGTCGCGGCGGCCGCGGGCGCTTCGGCGGCGGGCGCGGCTGTGCAGCCCGCGAAGGCCGTTGCGGTCATCATGATCGCGATTACGAGACAAATAAGTTTTTTCATCTTTGTATCTCCTCCTACTTTAGTCGCTGTTTTCTCGGGGAACGGTTCCCCGATATGCAAAACGGCGATCCCGCTTTTTGAACGGAACCGCCGCTATCTCCCGATCCGGCCTATGCTTGTTCCGTCCATGCCCTTGTTCGTACCAGAATTCGAATGCCGACAAGAATCAGCGCCAGTACGGCCAACAAAAGCAATACGCCCAACGGCAGGTTGGGCGTAAGAACGGCAAGAAGGAGAGCGGAGGCGCCATAGAAGCTCGCGCACGCTGCGTTTTTATTCGTTGACGCGGGTTTGCACGCGGCTTTCGTCATGGTGTGGCGCTCCTTTCCGCAAAAGAATATACGATGTTGGGGATAATCTAGCATCAAATTTCGCGCTTGTCAAGCGAAAAGTATATATTTTTATGAATGATTATTCGGTTTCCGTGCGTTTTATTTATTTTCCGGTCGCGGCGGCGCACGTCCGCGGCGCTACGGCAGCCACGGGACCGCCATGATCTCGCATTCGCCGTCCGGGTCGAAATACGCCGGATCGCCTGCGTTTTCGGGCTCGTCGTAGAACGCGATGTCGTTTAGCAGCGGGGAGTAGCTGATGATGCGGATCGCCTGGCTTTCCTCGTCGACCTGGATGAGCCGCAGGTACCCGGACCCGCCCTCGCGGCCGGCGGCCTGATAGTTACCGATGCTTTGCAGCACCGTGCGATGCGAGCCGTCCGGGTTCTCGATCTCGGCGGGCACGGTCTTGCACGCGTAGCGGTGGCCGCACAGCACGAGATAGAGGTTGGGGTTCTTTTTCACGACGGTTTCAAATATAAACGCGCCCTGCTCGGTCAGCTTGCGGTTGTTGTCGAAATAATCGTGTACGCACAGCACGCCCACGCGGTCCGGGTAGGCGGAAAACGAGCTGTTGAGAAAGTCCGCTCCGCCCGCGTCGACGGGATAGCCCATGTAGGCGAATATGTAGTCCGTATTGCCCGCGGTAACGAGGTCGTAGTGGCCGCGGTTGTTTTCGTAGCTCCCGCCGTACCACCAGCCGCCTTGGAAGCGGGTCTCGCCGAAGTATCGGGAAAATTCCGTATAGTCGGCCCGCCTGTTGGCGATGGCCACGTCGTGGTTGCCGGCAAGCACGCCTTGCGGGACGTCGTACAGCTCGCGCATGGCCGCGTCCGCGATCTGCCACTGGTACTCGCTTTGTACGTCGTTGACGAGGTCGCCCGTGTGGATCACGTATTGAAGGTTCAGCCGCTCGCGGCTGTTGAACAGGAACGAGGTCATCGCAAAGTACATGTCCGGAAACGCCTTGCAGTAGTTCTGCGTGTCCGAAATCCACCCGAACGTGTAGACGCCGTCCGCCGCGGTCAGCGGATCGGGGGTGGACGCAACGGCGCGCGGAGGGCCGGGATTTTCGACAAAAAAAGCGCGCGCGGCCGCCGGGAACAAAAAGCAGGCGGAAAGCGCAGCCGCGGCCGCAAGAAGTAAAGCGGCGGCGGCCGGCCGGAGGGGGCATCGTGCGCGCGGGTGTTTCATACTGTTACTATAACAAAAAAGGCAGGCGCTTTGTCGAATGACCGCGAATTTCACAATTGCGGGCGCCGCGCGCGGCCGCGCTTTTTCGTTGCCGGACGGGCTGCTTTTTGCTATACTGAACGCATAAGAGAGGTGAGCGGGAATGAGTAAACTAAAAAGCGCCGACAAAAAACGGCACGTGCGGCTGCACCTGTTTTTGCGAAAGCTCCTGAGCGGGCTGTTCTGCAAGTGGTTCCACTACTCATACGAGCCGGTCGAAGACGTGAAGTCGCCGTTCATCCTGCTCGCCAACCACAACGGGGACCTGGACCCCGTGCTGATCAGCATCGCGTTCCCGCAGCAGATGTACTTTGTGGCGAGCGAGCACATCTTCCGCAAGGGGTTCTGGTCGCGGGTGCTCCTGTACATCTCGGCGCCGATCCCGCGCATGAAGGGCTCGACGGACGCCATGGCCGCGCTTGAGGTCATCCGCCGCGTGCGCGCGGGCGGCAACGTCTGCCTGTTTGCGGAGGGGAACCGCTCCTATACGGGCGTGACCGGCCCGGTGTTCCCCGCCACGGGCAAGCTGGTCAAGGCCTCGGGCGCGACGCTGTATACCTACCGGTTCGAGGGCGGGTACCTGACCACGCCGCGCTGGGGCAAGTCCATCCGCCGCGGCAAAATGACCGGCCGCGTCGCGAACGTCTACACGCCGGAGCAGCTGGCCAAAATGAGCGCGGACGAGGTGAACGAGGCGATCGCGCGGGACATCTACGAGGACGCGTTTAC
>CAZKGE010000254.1:0-2643 GCA_964552065.1 uncultured Oscillospiraceae bacterium
CGGTGGTGTCTTTCCCCGCGAGGTTTTCGCCCTCAAACTCGATGCTTCCGCTCTTGAGCTTGACCAGGCCCGCGATGGCGCGCAGGGTAGAACTCTTGCCCGCGCCGTTGGCGCCGATGAGCGTCACGATGTCGCCTTTCGGCACGTCGAACGAGATGCCCTTGACGGCCTCGATGCCGCCGTAGTTGACCTTGAGGTCCCGGATGCTCAGTATCGTCTCGCCCATCAGCCCACCCCCAGATATGCGTTAATGACGCGCGGGTCCGCCTGCACGACGGCGGGCGTCCCGCTGCTGATGAGTTTTCCGAAATCGATGACATAGATGCGGTCGGAAAACTGCATGACCAGGTCCATGTGGTGCTCGATCATGAACACGGTCAGGTCGTACTTGTCCTTGATCTGCACGATGAACCGCCCAAGCTCCTGCGTCTCCTGCGGGTTCATGCCGGCAGCGGGCTCGTCCAGCAGCAAAAGCTTCGGCTCGGTCGCGAGCGCCCGCGCGATCTCCAGCCTCCGCTGCAAGCCGTACGGCAGGCTCACCGCCAGATCGTCCGCGTATTGCAGAAGATTCTGCTCCGCAAGCAGCGCGGCCGTCTCCTCGCGCATGCGCTTCTCCTCTTTGCGGCTGATGCGCAGCGTGGCCGTGAACACGTTCTGTTTGGCGCGCATATGCTTGGCGGTCAGCACGTTCTCAAACACCGTCATGCTCTTCCACAGCCGGATGTTTTGGAACGTGCGCGCGATGCCGAGCTTCGTGATCTGGTCCGGCGTCGGGTCGACCGTCTTGATGCCGGCGTATTTCTTTGCGTTCTCGCCCGCGTAGAGTTGCTTCATCTTGCCGCGCGGGTGGTTGGCCACGATCTTTTTTTCGTTGAAGCTGACGACGCCGTTGGTCGGCTCGTACACGCCCGTGACGCAGTTGATCGCCGTCGTCTTGCCCGCGCCGTTGGGCCCGATCAGAGCCACGATCTCGCCGCGGTTGACCTCGAGCGAGAGGTTGTTGACGGCCACGACGCCGCCGAACTGCATCGTCACGTCCTCAAGACGCAGCACGTTTTCAGGCATCCGCACCGCCCCCTTTCGTTGCGTCCGCCGCCTTCGGTTTTCGCATAAGCCTCTGCGCAAGCCCGTGGAATGAGAGCTCGCGGTCACCCATCAGACCCCTGGAAAAGAACAGCACGATCAGCATGATGATGACCGAGAACACAAACCTGCGGAAGCCCGAGCGGAACAGCGTCGGCGAGTCGATGCCGAGGAACCGTCCCATGTCGAGCCCGCGCAGCCACCACTCGGAACACGCGATATACAGGAATGCGCTGATGCAGCTTCCGGACACCGAGCCGATGCCGCCGAGCACCACGATCAGCAATATTTCGTAGGTCATCGCCGAGGTATATCCCTTGGCCTGCACGGTGTTCGTGAACATCGCGAGCATCGCGCCGCCGACGCCGGCGAAGAAGGAGCTGATCGAGAACGCGATCTGCTTGTGGCGCGCCAGGTTGATGCCCATGGCCTCCGCCGCCACCTCGTCGTCGCGGATCGCCTTGAACGCGCGGCCGTAGGAGGAGTTGATGAGCAGCACGATCAGCGCGATGCAGACTCCCGCGATCAAGAACACATACAGCGTGGGCGGGAACGGGATGTCCGTAAACGGGATCCGCACGTCCGTGAGGTCCTTGTACTCGCGCATGACGTTCGCGCCGTTTGTCACGGGGCCCAGCGCGTCCCACTGGAAGACCGCGCGGATGATCTCCGCAAAGCCGATCGTGGCGATGGCGAGGTAGTCCGACTTGAGCCTAAGCACCGGCAATCCGATAAGCGCCGCGAATATCGCCGCGGCGAGGCCCGCGCAGATGAGCGCGACGAAGATACCGGTGTCGAACCGGAACGCGCACGTATAGTATTTGTAGACCTGCTCCGTGATCTTGACCTCGACCGGCATCGTGAATATCGCGTACGTGTACGCGCCGATCAGCATAAAGCCCGCCTGCCCCAGCGAGAACAGGCCCGTAAAGCCGTTGAGCAGGTTCATGGACACGGCGACGAGCGAGTAGATCGCGCCCTTCTTCAGCACGGTGAATATGATGTTCCCGGCGTCCATCGACTGCTCGAGCACGAACACCGCGATGTAGAGCAGCGCGATCGCGCAAAAGGCGATCGTTAGCTCCAGCCTGCTTTTCTTTCTCATGCCTTCCCCTCCCCCTAGACCTTGTCCGTGGCCTTTTCACCGAACAGGCCGGTGGGCTTCACAACCAGGATGATGATGAGCAGCGCGAACGTGAACGCGTCCGAGAACGTGGTCCAGCCGCTGCCGCCGACGCCGAATATCGAGCTGCCGCCCTTGATGATGTTCTCGCAGATGCCGATGATGAACGCGCCGATGACCGCGCCGGGGATGCTGCCGATGCCGCCGAACACCGCCGCGACGAAGCACTTTAAGCCCGGCATGCTGCCGGACACCGGCGTGACGGAGGCGTAGTTTGTAAAATACAGCATCGAGCCCACGGCCGCGAGAAACGACCCGATGATGAACGTGACGGAGATGACCGCGTTGATCTTGATGCCCATCAGCTGGCTGGTATCAAAATCCTTGGACACGGCGCGCATCGCCATGCCGACCTTCGTGTGCTTGATGAGGAGCGA
>CAZKGE010000255.1:0-2609 GCA_964552065.1 uncultured Oscillospiraceae bacterium
AGGGGATGGACGCGGAGCTGGAATTCGTGTTCATCGACGACGGCAGCCGCGACGGCACGCTCGCGATCATGCGCGAGCTGGCCGGGTCGGACGCGCGCGTAAAGTACCTCTCGTTCTCGAAAAACTTCGGCAAGGAGGCCGGCATCTACGCGGGACTGACGCACGCGACGGGCGACTATATCGTGCTGATGGACGCCGATTTGCAGCACCCGCCATCTCTGATCCCGAAGATGTACGAGACGATCAGGCGCGAAGGCTGCGACTCCGCCGCGGCAAGGCGCGTCGTGCGCACGACCGATTCCGTTCTGCGCCGCCTGTTCTCGCGCTGGTTTTTCAAGCTGATGCGCGGCATTTCGAGCACGGACCTCGTCGCGGGCGCGACGGACTTCCGCATGATGACGCGGCAGGTCGCCGACGCCGTGCGCTCGCTTTCGGAATACAATCGCTTTACAAAGGGGATCTTCGGCTGGGTGGGCTTTACGACCGTGTGGCTGGACTACGAGGACGTCGAGCGCGCCGCGGGCGAGACGAAGTGGACGCTCAGGGGCCTCGTGCGCTACTCGATCGAGGGCGTGATCAGCTTTTCGACGCGGCCGCTCGCGATCGCGTCCGTGCTGGGGCTGATCTTCTGCGCCGTGTCGATTTTGCTTTTGATCTACTTCGCGGTCAAAACCTTATGGCTTGGCGGCGACCCCGTCGCGGGTTTCCCGACGCTGATCTGCGTGATATTTTTGCTCGGCGGCATCCAACTTCTGTGCTTCGGCATCCTCGGTCAGTACGTCGCCAAGATGTATCTCGAGACGAAGCGCCGTCCGATCTACATCGAGAAGGAGAGCAACATTCATCCGTGAAGCCGACGATTCCGGAGTGCAACGCGGCGCTTGCCGCCTTATACGGGCGCATCGAAAAGCATGTGCGGCTTGCGTTCTTTTGCGCGCTTGCCGCGGGCTTTCTGACGCATCTGTACATGTTTACGAACAAGCTTCCGAACCACGACGATATCATCTGCCTGTTTTTCAACGACGCGACCGTGACGAGCGGGCGCTGGTCGCTGCCCGTTCTCTCCGCGTTCAGCTCAAATTTTTCGCTGCCCTGGGTGAACGGCGTGATCGGCGTATTTGCGCTGGCCTGCCTTGCCGCGGGCGTGGTCAAGCTGCTCGGCATTAAAAAGCCCGTCGAGATCGCGCTTGTCGCATGGATTCTCGTGTCGTTCCCGTCCGTGGGCAACGCGTTCGGCTTTATGTTCACGGCGGACGCATATCTGCTGGCGTTTATGATTGCGACGATAGCCGCGCTGCTGGCCGACGGGCCGGGCCTTCGCTGGCTCGCCGCCGTGCCGCTGCTCGTGTTTTCCGCGGCGACCTATCAGGCGACGATCTGCTTCTTCGTCGCGCTTTTGGCCGTGCGCGCGCTGCAGCTTTTGCTATCGGGCGCGGTTACCGACCGCGAGATACTCAACAAACTGCTTCGCTACGTCGCGGCCGCGGTCGCGGCGGCGCTCCTGTACGTGCTGTCGGCCAAGGCTGCGCTTGCGATCACCGGCCAGCAGATGGAGAACTACACCGGCCTCGACGAGATGGGCAAGCTTTCGCTTTCCGCGGTGCCGGGCATGTTCTACAACGCCTATCGCGAGTTCTTCGAGTTTGCTTTGGTCACGAGCGGCCGGCATGCGGGCGTCCTAATGTCGGTCGCGCACCTGATTATCGGGCTGGCCATCGCCGCGCTCGCCGCGATTTTGATATTCCGCGGCGCGTGCAAAACGCGGCTGCAGCGGATACTCGCCGCGCTGACGGCGCTTCTTCTGCCGGTGCTGCTCAATAGCGCCAGGCTCTTGGGCGCGCCGCGTGTGCACGCCATCATGATGTACGGCGTCGTCATGGCGTACGTGCTGTTGATCGTGCTTACTGATCTGTATGGCGCGCAGGGGAGCGAGAACGGTGCGGGCGGGGAAGCCGGCGGGAAAGCCGGAGCCGACGAAAACGAGGGCGGACCTGCCCCCGCCGCCAAATCGCCTGCGCGCATGCTTGGCCCTGCGCTGGCAAGCTGGGTCGCGGTGATCGCGGTCGCGTTCTCGGCTGCGTGCTGGGGCGTGTACACGAACCAGTGCTACCTCAAGCTGCAGCTCAAGTACGAGAACACCTACGCGCTCGTCAACCGGGTCGTCGACCGCGTCGAGCAGGACGAGCACTACGGGGCGGGCATGCCGGTCGCGTTCATCGGGGAGGCGAACGCGGGCAGTTACGCGCACAGCAAGGATGGCAACCTCGGGAGCCTCGGCGCGGACGAGGGCTTCGGCGGGCCGGACGAGTTCGGCTTCGTGTACGACGATAGGCACTTTAAAGATTTTGCCAAGTGGTATCTCGGCGTCAAGTTTGAAACGGCGGACGCGCAGCTGCTCAAAAAGCTCGCCGCCGATCCGCGCGTGCTCGCGATGCCGTTCTACCCGTATGATGGCAGCGTGCAGCCGGTTGACGGCGTGCTCGTCGTGCGCCTCGGCGGGTAAGGGGTCAGGGTGCGGTTTTTTTGCGAGGGGGCTGGGCCCCCCCCCCCCCCCCCCGCGGGAAAGCGCCCACATAACCACGAACGCCACCCCCAAACACGAGGCGTGG
>CAZKGE010000256.1:0-2602 GCA_964552065.1 uncultured Oscillospiraceae bacterium
GCGGAACTGGTCAAGATCGATCCCAAGGCGATCGGCGTGGGCCAGTACCAGCACGATGTCCACCAGCCGCTCCTTGCCGAGAAGCTCGACGAGGTGGTGGTGAGCTGCGTGAACCATGTGGGCGTGGAGCTGAACACGGCCAGCGCCCCGCTGCTCACCCGCGTCTCCGGCATCGGCGAAACCATGGCCAAGAAGATCGTGAAATACCGCGATGAGAACGGCGCCTTCACCAGCCGCAAGCAGCTGAGCGGCGTGCCGGGCCTGGGGCCCAAAACGTTCGAGCAGGCCGCCGGCTTTCTGCGCATCCGCGGCGGGCAGCATCCGCTCGACGCGTCGGCGGTGCATCCGGAGCGGTACGCGCTGGTGAAACAGATGGCCGACGATCTCGGCGTCGAACTCTCGGGGCTGATCGGCAGCGCGGCGCTGGTGGACAAGATCCCGCTGTCGCGCTACGTTTCCGAGGCGGTGGGAGAACCCACGCTGCGCGACATCCTCGCAGAGCTGAAGAAGCCGGGACGCGACCCGCGCGCGACCTTCGAGAAGCCGGCGTTCCGCGAGGATGTGACGGAGTTCGAGCACGTCAAGGAAGGCATGACGCTGGAAGGCATCGTGACGAACGTGACGGCGTTTGGCGCGTTTGTCGACATCGGCGTGCATCAGGACGGGCTGGTGCACGTGTCGGAACTGTCCGACCGGTTTGTCCGCGAGCCGTCCGAAGTCGTCAAGACCGGCGACAAGCTGAAGGTGCGCGTGCTCAGCGTGGACAAGGCGCGCCGGCGCATCGCGCTGAGCGCGAAAGCGGCGCCTTCGGCCGGGGCGCATCCCGCTGCCCTGCGTCCGCGCGCGCCCTCGGGCAAGGACGTTTCCCAGAGCCGCGCGTCAGGCGCGCAGGGCGCGCCGCCGAGCCGGTGCGGGCGCGGCGGCGGTTTTTCCGCCAACCCGTTCGCGGGGCTTTGATGAACCTTTCCGCACACGGATCCGCCCCTATCGCCGCCCTTGCGACCGCCGCAGGCGCGGCGGGCGTTTGCGTGGTGCGCGTGTCGGGCGCGGGCGCGCTGGAGATCGGCGACCGCCTGGTGCCGGACGCTCCGCTCAAACCCTCGCGGCGCGGCGCGGGCACGTTTTTTCACGCGGCCGTCGTGCACCCGCAGACGCGCGAACGCATCGACGACGCGGTGGTGCTGGTGTACCGCGCCCCCCGCAGTTTCACCGGGGAGGATACGCTCGAGATCCAGGGGCACGGCGGCAGCGTGCCGGCGCGGCGGCTGCTCGAGGCGGCGCTGGCGGCGGGAGCGCGGATGGCCGAGCCGGGCGAGTTCACGCGGCGGGCTTTTCTGAACGGACGGCTTGACCTGACGCAGGCCGAGGCGATCTGCGACTTCATTCAGGCCAAGACCGACCGCGCCGCGCACGTCGCCCGCGCCCAGCTCGACGGCGCGCTGGGACAACAGGTGGGCCTGCTCTACGATCGGATGATGGCGGTGTGCGCCGACGTCGAGCACCTGCTGGATTTCGACGAGGGAGAGCTGCCCGACCGGTTTACCGAACAGACCCGCGAGCGCGTGGCGGAGACCGTGCGGCACATGGAGCGCCTGGCGGCCACATGGAACAGCGGGCACCTCTTGCGCGACGGCGCCCTGGTGGTGATCAGCGGCCGCCCGAACGCGGGCAAGTCGTCGCTCATGAACGCGCTGCTCGGGAGCAACCGCGCGATCGTGCACGAGGTGCCCGGAACGACGCGCGACGTGATCGAGGAGGGCTACGCGCTCGACGGCGTCCCGCTGCGGCTGGCCGACACCGCGGGCCTGCGGGAGACCGACGACGCGGTCGAGCGCGAGGGCATCGGCCGGGCGCGGGAGCTCATGCGTCAAGCGGACCTCAACCTCCACCTGATCGATTCGTCTGTGCCTGCTGACGCGGCTCTCGCGCGGGAACTGGGCGCGCTGCCGTCGCGGGGGACGCTGATCGTCGTCACCAAGTGCGACCTGCCTGCTGCCGTCGCGGCACGGCTGCCTCCGGAGCTGCCCCAGGTGCGGTTGTCGGTCAAAACGGGCGCGGGGATGGCGGAGCTGAAATCGGCGATGGCCCGTGCCCTTGGCGTGGACGGCGAGTCCTGCGGGCAGCCGGTCGTGTCGTTGCGGCAGGTGACCGAGCTGCGCGAGTCGGTCCGGCAGGGACAGGCGGCGCTGGCGGCGTTGGCGGCTGGCGCCGAACGGCTGGTGATCGCGGCGGGCCATTTGCGCGCGGCGGCCGAGTCCCTGGGCCGAATCGTCGGGCGCGTCTACACCGACGACCTGCTGGATGCGGTCTTCGGCCGGTTTTGCGTCGGCAAGTGATGGGTGTGATTCACCTTTCAGCCGGACCGAAGCGCGCCCGCGCGCGATTTTTATAAACTAATGTGTGGCAGTGTTTAATGGAAAAGGGTAAGTTATACATGCTGTGATTCTGGACGTTTACAAATAACCACATGTGCCGAACGCACGGATTGGAGTTTTCTATGCCTTTGAAAAAAATCGACATAGGTCAAGAGCTTGGCAAAGGGTGGCTGCTTTTCCAGCGGAACATGGGCGTTCTGATTGTGGCCTTGGTTATCGCCACGCTG
>CAZKGE010000257.1:0-2600 GCA_964552065.1 uncultured Oscillospiraceae bacterium
GCGAGCATGTGGCCGCCGCGCTGTCGACCGTCGACGACGGCCGCGTGATCTATTATGTGACGGACATCCATATCTCGGACATCGCGTGCTTCCAGTCCGCGTTTGCCAAGGGCACCTACGGCAAGGCGATCCGCGAGCGCGCGCTGGATATGGCCGAGAGCCACAACGCGATCTGCGCGCTCAACGGCGACTATTACGGCAGCGACAGCAAGGGCGGCGTCGTGATAAGGAACGGCGTGCTCTACCGCAGCCATGCGGACGCGGACGTGCTCGTGCTGTATTGGGACGGCACGATGCGCACCTTTTCCAAGGACGCGTTCGATGCCGACGCGGAGATGGGTAACGGCGCGTACCAGGCCTGGTGCTTCGGCCCGTCGCTGCTCAACGAAACCGGCGCGGCCAGGGACGGTTTTACCGGCCGCATCGCCGGCTATAACCCGCGCTCCGCGATCGGCTATTACGAGCCGGGGCATTACTGCTTCGTGGCCGTGGACGGCCGCAGCAAGGACTCGAAGGGTATGACATTGGACCAATTGGCAAAGCTCATGGAGTCGCTCGGCTGCAAATTGGCCTACAATCTCGACGGCGGCCAGTCGTCCGCGCTGGTTTTCGGCGATTCTCTGGTCAACAGCCCGAGCAAAGGCGGCCGGCTCGTAACGGACATTCTCTTTATCGCCGAGCCCGCCTTAGGCTGAAAGGAGCCGCTATGCGCGGATTTTTTCGCTGCCGTCCGCTGATGCGGGGCGGCGCGGGATACGGGGAACGGCGGCCGTACGGTCGCCCCGGCCTGATCGAACGGCTGCTGCCGCACGCGCTGATCGTGCTGTGCGTCATGCTGCTGACGTTCTTTGTGATCACGATCTTCAACCCCGCGATGGGCTTTCTGCGCAGCGAGATCACGGACTGGCTGATCCTCTGCTGCTCCGTGCTCGGCGTCGCCTGCGCGGCGCTGCTGATCCGTTACCAGCGACGGCTGTAACGGGCTGATTTGACCGGATTTTCCGCTTCCCGCGCGCCCGCGCGGGCTTTTTCATTGCCGGGGCGGATCAATCGCGCTATAATCCCGTTTCCCGCAATCCCCGCGCGGGCTTTTTCTTTGCCGGGACGGATAAATCGCGCTATAATGGAAACAAAGCTTGCGGCCCGCCGGCTGCCGAAACCAAACGAAGGAGCGATTCAGCCATGACCGAGAACGAACGCCTTGCCTTTTTCAAGCGCCGCGCGCCGTGCTACGTCTACGACGAGCGGGCAATCCGTGAGCGCGCGGGCACACTTAGGACGATGCTGCCCGGCTACGACTTTCTGTACTCGATTAAGACGAACCCGTTCCCGCCGGTCGTTGCGGCGATTGCGGGCTGCGGCCTCGGCGCCGACGCGGCGTCGGCCGGCGAGGTGCGCATCTCGCGCGCGGCGGGCATATCGGCGGACGACATCTATTACTCCACGCCCGGCAAGTCGCGCGCGGACATCGAGGACGCGCTGGGCCACTGCGTATTGACCGCCGACAGCATCGGCGAGCTCGAGCGCGTCAACGCCGCCGCCATGGAGCGCGGCGAGTCCGTGCGCGTCGGGCTGCGGATCAACCCCGATTTTACCATGGACGGCGACAGGGGCGCTTCGAGCAAGTTCGGCGTGTGCGCCGAGGACCTGCCGGAGCTGTCCGACCGGCTCTCGCACCTAAAGCATCTCTCGGTCGCGGGCGTCCACGTGCACGTCAAGTCGCAGGTTCTCGACGCCGCGCTCCTCGGGCGGTATTACGGGCGCTGCCTCAGGCTCGCGCAGCAGATCGATACGCTGCCGGGCTTTTCGATCCGGTTTGTCAACTTCGGCGGCGGCGTCGGCATCGTGTACGACCGCACGCGCGAGAAGCCGCTCGACTTCGAGCGATTGGCCGAGCAGGCGGCCCGCGTTGCGGACGAAAATAAGAAGACGCTCGGCGCGCGGCTCCTGATCGAGAGTGGCCGGTTCTTGACGTGCAACGCGGGCGCGTACTACACGAGCGTCGTCGACGTCAAGCGCTCGCGCAACAAGACTTACGTCGTCGTGCAGGGCGGGCTCAACGGCTTTGCGCGGCCCGCGATCGCGCACATGCTCGAATCCCTGCTGCCCGACGGCGGCTTCCCCGCGCCCGAGCCGCTGTATACGTGCAAGAACGCGTTTTCGTTTGAAATCCTGACCGACGCGCCGCAGCGCGAGACCGTCGACCTCGTCGGCAATCTCTGCACCGCCGCCGACGTGCTCGCCGCCGGCGTCACGCTGCCGAAAGCCGAGGTCGGCGACCTCTTGCGTGTCTCCAACGCCGGCAGCTACGCCCACGCGCTCACCCCCGTGCAGTTCTCGAGCCACCCCGCGCCCGCGCAGTTTTTGCTGCGCGAGGACGGCAGTCTCGCCGAATAGGACGGAAGGGGAACGGGGGACCGGGTTTTGACGCGCATCGGCGCCCGCAAAAGCGGGCGCCGATGCGGTTTTGGAGCGCGGGGAGAGAACGGAGAACGTTCGAGGGCTCCCCACAGTTCGCAATGGTCACGCACGCCCCTTTGGGCCTGCGCTCCCTTGCTCACTGGGCCTGCGCTTCGCTTCATCCGCCACAGGCGGCGCTC
>CAZKGE010000258.1:0-2599 GCA_964552065.1 uncultured Oscillospiraceae bacterium
AGCGCGACGCGTAGAGCACCGTCGCGGCCGAGCACAGGATCAGCGGAAAGCTCGACGCGTAGATGCCCATGTTGGACGAGAGATGCGCGGCCAGCGAGAACGCCGCGCCGAGCGCGAACAGCAGGACCGACGCATCGCGCTTCCTTTCATTGAGCAGGAACAGCGCGGGCGCGAACACCGCCAGCGGCAGCGCGAAAAAGTTGTTCTTGTTGGCCGAGCCGGTGTCGTAGAACAGCATGCGCGCGTGCATGGCGGCAAGCAGCAGGGCGCAGACGATGTACAGGGCGCGGCGCATTTTTTCGCGTATTTCTTCGCGCCGCAAAAGCGGCAGCGCGGCGGCGGCCGCGGTCACGGCAAGCAGCGCGTACGCGGCGGGCCCGAGTATCACGAGGATCGTGTGCACGTAGTTCATCAACAGGTGCGCATAGTCCGCCGCCGGGTGCGACGGGTCGGACAGCAGAAACGGCAGGTTATCGCTGAGCTCCGCAATGGACGAATGCGTAAAGAACCCAACCAGAAACGCGCCGATCAGCAGCGTTATGCCAAGCAGGAAGAACAGCGGCGCGCGATTGCGCGCGCCCGCCTCCCCGCCGCGCCGTGTCCGGAGCGCAAAATACATCGCGTACACGGGCAGGGTCACAACAAGCTGCGGATAGCACTGCACCGCGAGCGCATAGCACGCGCCGGCGAGCGTATAAAGCGTGCGCGGACGCCTCGGTTCCGCGCCGGCGAGGAGCGCGACCGTCAAAAACAGCAGCAGCACCGGCATGGTGTCGTAGCTGAAATTCGACAGTGCGAAGTGCGCGAACATCAGCACAAGGCCCGACGCAAGGAACGCGGCGGGCGGCGCGTAACGCTTTTTAAGCAGAAAAAACGCGCATACCGCGCACAGCGTCTGAACCACGCAGAACGCCGTGCGGAAGTACAGGATCACGCCGTCGGTCGAGCCGCCCGAGCACAGCAAGAACACCCGCATCAGCGGCAGAAGCGGCAGCGCCGAAAGCTGGTGGATCTCCCACATGTCCGAAAATAGACGGCTGCCCAGCGCAAGCCGATAGGTCAGCGCCGTGTAATAGGTCTCGTCCGACCAGTCGAAGCCGTAGCGGCAGCGCCAGATCAAAACCGCGCCCATAACAAGGAACGCAGCCAGGTACGGCAGGCTGCCGCGAATCGATTGTTTCGGTGCTTGCTCCATCCTTAGAAGTGTATCGTATTTTGCGAAAGAATTCAACTCGGGGAGACGGACGGGGGAGGGAGAACGGGGGACGGGGGACGGGGGGAGAACGGAGAACGGAGAACGGAGAACGGGGGACGGGGGACGTTGAGGGCTCCGCCTCAAATCACCTTTTCGCAGGGGCGCCGCCCCTGCACCCCGCCAAAGGGGGTTTCCTCCTTTGGCGGGTGTCTGAGGGCGGAGCCCTCAGCGTACCCCCTGCAAAACGTTCCCCCTCAACCCCTGCGGCACACCCGTCCGCGCTTTTTCTCGATCTGTCCGACGATGTAATCGGCGCCGACCTCGCCGCTGTGTCCGGGGTTGAACAGGAACTCGCCGAGCAGCTGCTCGATCCTCTCGCGGTAGGCGCCGCCGTTTTCGATCAGTTCGTCGGCGATCTCGCCGATGCGGCCGAGGTCGGCGATGTCGACGTCGCGGCCCGCGCGCGTGCGCACGTCGATGATGAACGGCTGCACGGGGATCTTCTGCCAGTCGGGGTTGACGACCTTCATGGGCGTATTGACAAACAGCGCGGGCTTCCTGGTCGTGAGCGCGAACTCGACGCCGATAGCGGACCAGTCGGTGATCAAAAGGTCGGCCGTGTACACGGTCGCGTTGCTCGAAAAATCGGTCTGGATCTCGAAGTTTGCGTCGAAGCGGTCGCGGTAGCGCTGGAGCAGCGCGTCCATATTGATCGGGAAGCGGCGGATGTACTGCGGGTGCGGGCGCACGATCACGCGGCTGCCGCGGCCGAGGAGGCCGGCAAGGAGCGCGTCGATACAGCTGTCGAGGATGTTGCCGTCCTGCCAGCTCGGCGCGATCAGGATCGTCCTGACCGCGTTTTCGGTTCTCTCCATCGCGCCGTAGGCCGCGATCATGTTGTCGAGCAGGCCGTAGCCGCAGTTGACGACGGTCTTCTTCTTCGTGCGGCGTAGCTTCTCGATGGCGCGGACCTCGTCGGCCTGCCGCTGGTTGACGGCGAAGATCGTGTCGAAATAGTCGAACGCGCCGGTGCGGTAGGTCAGGTTCAGGCTCGTGCCGCCGTGGTCAACGAAGATGTACTCGACGTCACGGCGTACGCGCGAGCGCTTGATGTGGTATTTCTCAAGGTCCGGCACGGTCATTACGACGATGTCGGCCTCGACCTTCATCATCAGCGGGATTAAACGCTTTTCGTCGACGTAGTACGGCACGACGCGCGGGTTGTTCAGGTTAAAGACCGCGTCGTCCGGGTCGCTCGTGACGTAGTGGACCACAATGTCGGAGCGGATCAGGAGCGCTTCGATGATGTTTTGAAAATACTTGTAGAAGCCGCTGGCCTCGGAGTAGAACATCAGCTCCATCGACTCCTGGTTTTCATCGCGGCAGAAGCGCCTGTAGTCGGCG
>CAZKGE010000259.1:0-2530 GCA_964552065.1 uncultured Oscillospiraceae bacterium
GGGCGCCGCCGGGACGACGCGGTCCGGCGACATCTACATCGAGCTCGTCGGCGCAGCGCAGGGCGGCGTCCGATTGGAGCTGACCAGCGCGGCGGCGGAGCCGCTGAAGCGCTACGTGCGGCGCGTCATACTTAAGGCGCTGTCGGACCTTGGCATCGCGCACGCGCTCGTGCGTGCCGTGGACCGCGGGGCGCTGGATTCCACGATCCGCGCGCGCGTCACGGTTGCGGCTTCCCGCGGCGCGCCGCCGGACGAAATGGGCTGACCCGCCCGCTTTCTTTCGCATCCTTTTCGCGAGGGCTCTGCTTCGCACCACAGTTCGCGCTTGGTCGCGCAGGCCCTTTGGGCCGCGCTCCCTTGCTCGCTGGGCCTACGCCTCGCTGCATCCGCCGCAGGCGGCGCTCTGCTTTGCCCCCCTTTGGCGAAGCCCCTGCAAAAAAAGGCAATCGAGGGCTCCGCCCTCGCGCACCCGCTCAAGGGACGCGTCCCTTGAGAATCCCTTTCTGCCAGACGCTGACCTGAGCGCTCTTTTGTTCACCGGGTTTCCAAGGGGGTTTCCTCCTTTGGCTTTACCCCCGCTTCCTCCTGGAAAGCCACACGCCGAGCACGTACAGCGCCGAGAGCGCGAGCGGCGCCACGTCGACGATGGAAACGTCCTGTGCGCGCAGCGACAGCACGAGCCCCGCCGCGCACACCGCGACGAGCAGAAACGCCAGCGCATAATTGCCGCGTCCGCGCGCGCCGAGCGCGCCGGCAAGCAGCATCACCGCGCCGCCGATCAGCATGGCCGCGACCAGCAGCACGGCCTCCAACGCGAATCCGGTCCCCTGCCGGATCAACGCGTAAACGGAGAACAGCGCCACGCCGGCGGACAGCCCGCCGTAGATGATGTAGATCACGCTGACGAACGTCAGGATCGGATTTGCGCTGCGCACGGGACCGCCGCTCTTTTGAGTTTCCACGTTCAGGTTCCCCTTCGTTTTCGGCTAGTTGTCGAACTCCGGCTCCGGCTCCGGCCGGTTTGCGGCGGCCTGGTTCAAAAGCGCGCCGGCAAGATAGAGAAGAGGCGGCACAAAGCTCGCCACGTGGTACCAGTTGCGATTCCAAGCAAAACCCTCGCGAACGAGCGACACGAGGAACGGCACGGCCGCCGCGACGAGCGCCGCAAGCCCGAGCACCACGAGCGCCGCGCCCGCCTTCGGCCGCCCGGAAAGCAGCAGCCCGGCAAGCCCCGCCGCCAGCGCCGCCGCGATCGGCAGCGATTGCACCACGACCGCCGTGACCGCCGAAAAGCGGCCGATGCCGCGCGTGGCCGCCGACGCGTTCGCAATCAGGTCCCCCGTCAGCAGCACGACCGCCGATACGAGCGCGACGATGAACAGCAGGATCGATGAAACCTTGATGAGTCCCTTGCCCGGAGCGCGCATTGTCCGTTCCTCCGCTCTGTTTATTTAATGAAAATTCCGGCGCGCAGGCGGCGAAAAACCCCGCTTTGTTACCCTGCTCCGCCATTTCATTATACCGGTTTATGAAAAAACTGTAAAATACAATATTTTGGTGTCAACGGCATTGCACTCCACAATATATAGTGGTACAATGCTGGGGCAACGCAATAAAGGGGAGGGACGCGGCATCATGGCCATATCGGAGATATCGGAAAACGCGCGTAAAGTGCTGGAGAAGCGCTACCTGGCAAAGGACGAGGGCGGGACCGTACGGGAGACGATCGAGCAGATGTTTGAGCGGGTCGCCGCCGCCGTCGCCGCCGCGGACGCGGCATACGGCGGGGAGGACGACGTCGCTTCGACGCGGCGGACGTTCTACGAGCTCATGACCAGCCTGCGCTTTCTGCCCAACTCGCCGACGCTGATGAACGCGGGAAGGCCGCTGGGGCAGCTCTCGGCCTGCTTCGTGCTGCCCGTCGCGGACAGCATGGAGGATATCTTCGAGGCGGTCAAGAACGCCGCGCTCATCCACAAGTCCGGCGGCGGCACGGGCTTCTCGTTCTCGCGGCTCCGACAAAAGGGCGCGACCGTGCGCTCGACGGGCGGCGTGGCGAGCGGGCCGGTCAGTTTCATGCGCGTGTTCAACGTCGCGACCGAGGCCGTCAAGCAGGGCGGCACGCGCCGCGGCGCGAACATGGGCATTTTGCGCATCGACCACCCCGACATCCTCGAGTTTATCGACTGCAAGAAGGACGGCTCGGTCATCAACAATTTCAACATCTCCGTCGGCCTGACCGAATCGTTCATGCAGGCCGTCGAAAATCGCGAAAACTACGAGCTGATCGACCCCAAGTCGAAAAAGCCCGCGGGCGAACTGTCCGCGCCCGAGGTGTTCAACAAGATCGTCGACGCGGCCTGGACGAACGGCGAGCCCGGCATCGTGTTCCTCGACCGCATGAACCGCGACAACGTCACGCCCACGCTCGGCGAAATCGAGAGCACGAACCCCTGCGGCGAGCAGCCGCTGCTCCCCTACGAGAGCTGCAACCTCGGCTCGATCAACCTCGTGAAAATGGTACGCACGG
>CAZKGE010000260.1:0-2519 GCA_964552065.1 uncultured Oscillospiraceae bacterium
GGGCGTGGTGACGGGCGCCGCGGTCGCCGTGACCGGCGTAGCCGTCGGCGTCGCCGTCGGTTTCTCGGTCGGCTTGGCGGTTACCTTCGGCGTGGCCGTGGGCTTTGCCGCGGCGCTCGACTCCCCGGTGGGTTTCGGCGTGGACGTTCGCTTCGGCGTGGGCTTGGGCGTGTCCGTCGCCTCCGGCGTCGGCGTGGACGTCGGGGTCGGGGTCGGCGTGGGCGTCGGGGTCGGCGTCGGAAGCGGCAGCGGCACCGGCGTCGCCGTCGTCTCCGCCAGCGCAAGCACCTTCACCTCGGGCGTCGGCGCAAACCCGAACTCGACGACCTCCGTCCCGATCTGCACGGCGGGCCTCTGGCAGCCGCTAAGCGCCGCCACAGCCGCCAGCACCAGAATGCCGGGTATCCATCGCCGGTTCATACGTTTCACCACGCCCCCCGCTCGCTTGATTGAGTGATTACAATATGTACTTATGTACGTCTTCCTCGCGAAATTCGTCCTTTAAGTGCTCGTTGACATACGGCGCGTCGATCACAAAGTCGATGACCGGGTGCTGGCCGTTGGCGTTGAACGAGATGTCGTCGAGCAGGTTCTCGACCACCGTGTGGAGCCTGCGAGCGCCGATGTTCTCCGTGTTCGAGTTGGCGATAAACGCAAACCTTGCGATCTCGTTGAGCGCGTCGTCCGTAAACGAGAGGTTCACCTTGTCCGCGGACAAAAGCGCCGCGTACTGCTTGGTCACGGCGTTCTCCGGCTGCGTCAGAATCCTGCGGAAGTCCTCCTGCGTCAGGTCGTCGAGCCGCACGCGAATCGGGAAGCGGCCCTGCAGCTCCGGGATGAGGTCCGTCACCTTGGACACGTGGAACGCGCCCGCAGCGATGAACAGCACGTAGTCCGTCTTGACCGGTCCGTACTTGGTGTTGACCGTCGTGCCCTCGACGATCGGCAATATGTCGCGCTGCACGCCCTCGCGGGACACGTCCGGCCCCTGCATCTGGCCCGCGCCCGCGATCTTGTCGATCTCGTCGATGAATATGATGCCGTCCTGCTCCGCGCGCGCAACCGCCTCGCGGGTCACGTCGTCCATGTCGATCCTGCGCTCGGACTCCTGCTGCACGAGGATGCGCCGCGCCTCGCGCACGGGCAGCTTGCGCTTCTTGGTACGCTTGGGGATTAAATCCCCGAACATCTCGCCGAGGTTGATGTCGATGCCCGCGGCGACCATCGTGTCGCTTCCGCCGCTGCGCTCCTCCACCTCGACCTCGACGACCGCGTTCTCGAGCTGCCCCGCGCGCAGCTCCGCCATCACGCGCTGCCGCTCGGACATGTGCTTCTTCAGCTCGTCGTCCGTCATCTCCGGCTCGGGCTGCTTTTGCTGCACGCCCGCGCCGAGCAAAAGCTGCAGCGGGTTGACTGTGGGCTGCCTGTCCTTGCGCTTGATCGGTACGATTAGGTCGATCAGCGTCTGCTCGGCGGCCGCCTCCGCGACGAGGCGCACGTCCTCCATGCGCTTCTCCTTGCAGATGCGGATCGCGGCCTCGACGAGGTCGCGCACCATGCTCTCGACGTCGCGGCCGACGTAGCCGACCTCGGTGAACTTGGTGGCCTCCACTTTGACAAACGGCGCGTCGACGAGCTTGGCCAGCCGCCGCGCGATCTCCGTCTTGCCCACGCCCGTAGGCCCGATCATGATGATGTTCTTCGGCGTGATCTCGTCGCGCAGCTCTTCAGAAAGGCAGCTCCGCCGGTAGCGGTTGCGCAACGCGACCGCCACCGCGCGCTTGGCACGGCCCTGGCCGATGATGTACTTGTCGAGGGCCTCCACAATCTCATGCGGCGTCATCATTTTGCTACACCTCCTCGACGACGATCTTGTCGTTCGTAAAGATGCAGATCTCGCCCGCGATGCGCAGCGACTGCTCCGCAATCTCACGCGCGGACAGGTCCGTGTTCTTGACGAGCGCCTTCGCCGCGGCCAGCGCGTACATGCCGCCCGAGCCGATCGCCGCAACGCCGTCGTCGGGATCGATCACCTCGCCCGTGCCGGATATGATGAGCAGGTCGTTCTTGTCCGCCGCGATCAGCAGCGCCTCGAGCTTATGCATCACCTTGTCGCTCCGCCAGTCCTGCGCGAGCGAGACCGCCGCGCGCATGAGGCTCCCCGCGTACTTGTCGAGCTTCTGCTCGAACCGCTCGCACAGCGTGAACGCGTCCGCGACCGAGCCGGCAAAGCCCACCACGACCTTGCCGTGATACAGCCTGCGCACCTTCCTCGCCGTCGCCTTCATAATATTCTGGTTGCCCATCGTCACCTGGCCGTCGCCCGCGACGGCGCACTCGCCGCCCCGGCGCACGCCGATGATGGTCGTCCCCGATAGCTCCATAGCTGTCCCTCTGCCCGTAGGCCCACCCCCCGTATCCCGGGCGGCGTTTGCTTGATTTTAGCATGAAAACGGGCGAAAGTCGCCCGTTTAACAATACGTTTTCAATTCTTTTACGATTGCGAGGGAACGTTCCGC
>CAZKGE010000261.1:0-2482 GCA_964552065.1 uncultured Oscillospiraceae bacterium
CCGATCAGCGTAAGCCCCGCGCCGGCGCAGAGTACGGCGCGCGCCGGATCGATAAAGAGCCGCGCGATGCCGAGCGCGACCAGCACGATCCCCGAAGCCGCGGCACAGCCGAACGCGAGCCACAGCGAGCAGACCACGGCCCACAGCGACACGTACAGCGCGAGCACAATGGACAATAGCGCGGCCAGCAGCGACGACCACAGCGGGAAACCGAGCACGAGCAGCACGATCACGATCGCCGACGGCTTCTTCTGCGCCTTGAGCCGCGACTTGACCAGCACGTTCAGCGGCGAGTCGAGCAGGATGCGCTCCGCGCTCTTTGCCGGCGGGTCCAGCCCCGCGACGGCCTCCTCCTCCGTCAGCCCGTCCTCGACGCGGTCGGCGATGATCTCGTCGTAGTACGCGAGCGCCTTCTCGATTTCCGACTCCGTTAGCGCCGACAGATTGGCGCTTAAAGCCGCAAGATATTCACTCCTGTTCATGGCGTTTCCCCCCGCGAATAAATTCGTACACGTCCGTCACGGCCTTCCACTCCGTCAAAAAATCCTGAATGCGCCGCCTGCCCGCGTCCGTGATGGCGTAATACCTGCGCAGCCGCCCGTTGTGCTCGCAGGTGCGGCTTGCAACGAGCGCGCCGGTCTCCAGCCGCTTTAGGATCGGGTACAGCGTGCTCTCGGACAGCTCCATCCCCGACGGCAGGTCCTTGATGATCTGATAACCGTAGGATTCGCCGCCGCGCAGCGACGCTAACACCACTGCTTCGAGCAGTCCGTGCTTTAACTGGGCATCCATGCATCCGCCCCCTTTCGAAAAATACTATATAACGCATAGTATAACGTGTCAAGTAATATTATGCGGGAAAATGAGAATTTGCGTTGGGGGGATGGGGGATGGGGAACGGGAACGGGAGAACGTTGGGGACTCCGTCCCCAAACCCCTGCTTCTTTTCTTAAAGAAAAGAAGCAAAAGATAGGAATGGTCTCAAAAAAACATATGTTTCCTGCGGGTTTCCAAAGGGCCTTCGGTCCTTTGGCGGGGTTGCAGGGGCGGAGCCCCTGCAACAAGACCGGCGCCCCTGCGAAAAACCGGCGCCCCTGCGCAAGCCTCAGGCTGCTGCCAACAAACCCCCCGCTTCCTTCCCTCCGCAAAAAAGGAGCGCCGGCGAATCCGGCGCTCCGTGCGTGTGCCAAGTTTACTCTTTCTTGTCGCAGCCGCAGCCACAGCCGCATTCGTCGTCGTCCTCGTCATCGCCGCAGCAGCAATCGTCCTTGTCGTCTTCGTCGTCGTCCTCGTCGTCCTCGTCGTCGTGCCCGCCGCAGCCGCAGCCGCAGTGGTCGTGATCGAGGTCGATGCTGGCGAGCCGCTCCTCGACGATGGCGGAGAGGGCTTCCATCTTATCCTCATCGGCCGGCAGAAACTCCTCGAAGTCGCCGTCGACGACGACCTTCATGATGTAAACCTCGGCCTCGGCTTCCTCATCCTCGTCGTCGGGGACGGTCTCGGGGTCGATCAGGACCGCGTACTCCTGGCCCTCATAATCAAAGTAATCGACGACCTCCAGCTCAAACTCGTTTCCGTCATCGTCGGAAAATGTCACAAGATCCCGTTCTTCTGCGCACATACTACTTGCACCGCCTTTTCGATAAATTTTGGTTGGCACAGCAGTATTCTATCCGATTTTTTTGAAATGAGCAATCGCAATATGATACAATATCGAAATTAACCCCGCCCGCGCGCGGCAAAAGCGCCGCCGGCACAAAAAATATTTTAGGTATAAAAAATATTTTTCAAAAACCACTTGTATTTTGTCCGCGTTCTGCTATATTTTATAGATGAAAGGACCTTAAAGCGCATGGACCTGGATTTATTAAAACGCTTGGCATCCGCGATCGCGGCGCAGTTCGGCGAGAGCTGCGAGGTGGTGGTGCACGATTTGACCGGCGAGGACACGGAGCACACGATCGCCGCGATCGAGAACGGCCACGTCTCGCATAGGCAGGCGGGCGGCGGCGCGTCGAAGGTCGTGCTGGAGGCGCTGGCGCGCAGGGATGACCCGACGCTGGCGGACGCGCTGGGATACCTGACCAGGACGCGCGACGGGCGGATCCTGAAATCGAGCACGATCTATCTGCGGGACCAAAGCGGCCGCATCGACGGCGTGCTCGCGATCAACTACGATATTACGGAGCTGCTCATGGCGGAGCGCGCGGTCGACGCGCTGCTCAACCACAAGTCGCAGGAGAAGGCGCCGGACCGCATCCCGCAGAACGTCAACGACCTGCTCGACGACCTGATTATGCAGAGCGTGGAGCGCGTGGGCAAGCCCGTGGCGATGATGACCAAGGAGGACAAGATCGAGGCGATCCAGTTCCTAAGCCGCGCGGGCGCGTTCCTTGTGACCAAGAGCGGCCACAAGGTGTCGAAGTTTTTCGGCATCAGCAAATACACATTGTATTCCTATATCGACGCGAAAAAAGAGGAC
>CAZKGE010000262.1:0-2437 GCA_964552065.1 uncultured Oscillospiraceae bacterium
GCAAGAGCCTGACGCTGCGCTGCATCGCGGGCGTCGTCAGGCCCGATCAAGGGTATATCGAGCTCGACGGGACGGTGCTGTTCGATGCTAAGCACGGCGTCAACCTGCCGCCGCAGCAGCGCGGGGTCGGGTATCTGTTTCAAAATTACGCGCTGTTTCCGACCATGACCGCGGCAAAGAACATCGAGACGGGCCTTATGCATGTGCGCGACCGCAGAAAACGCGCCGAACAGGTCGAGGCGCTGCTCGGCGCGTATCACCTCGCGGCGCAGGCGGGCCTGTACCCGCACCAGCTCTCCGGCGGCCAGCAGCAGCGCGTCGCGCTTGCGCGCTCTCTCGCCACGAATCCCCGCGCATTGCTGCTCGACGAGCCGTTCTCCGCGCTGGACAACCATCTGCGCTGGCAGCTTGAGCAGGAGCTGGCCGATACGATCGAGACGTTCCCCGGCACGACGCTGTTTATCTCGCATTCGCTCGGCGAAGTGTACCGCCTCTCGAACCGCGTCTGCGTGCTCGAGAACGGCAAATCGCGCATGGCCGCGGACAAGTCCGAGCTGCTGCTCAAGCCCAGGACGCTGTCCGACGCGCTGCTCGTGGGCCTGCAGAATTATTCGTGCGCGGAGCGCTCGGATGCGCACACGATGTATGCGCGCGCCTGGGGGCTCGTGCTGCGCGCGGCGCAGCCCATACCCGAGGATGCGACCGCCGTCGGCATCCGCGCGGCCGATATCCGGCCGGGACGCGCGGACGAGGTCAACGCCCTGCGCTGCACCGTGCAGCGCGTGACCGAGGATGTCGAAACGCGCGTCGTAACGCTCCTGCCAACCGGCGCGGGCGCGCACATGCGCAGCCGCCTGCGCATGGAGCTCCCCAAGGACGCGCCCTGCCCGTTTGCCGCGGGCGGGGAGGCTTGCGTCGTGCTGCCCGAGGATGCTATCCTGTGCTTTAGAGAGGAACGCGGGTAAGGTTGCGGTTCGGGCGGAGAAGCGCGACCCCGAACGGCTTCTTTCGCAGGGGCGCCGCCCCTGCACCCGCCAAAGGAGGAAACCCCCTTTGGAAACCCGAGGAGGGGTATAGGGTGGAGAAAGACTACTTTTGGGATTCTCAAGGGACGTGTCCCTTGAGCGGGTGCTCGAGGGCGGAGCCCTCGAACGGTCTTTTTGCAGGGGCGCCGCCCTTAAACGGCCTTTTTCGCAGGGGCGCCGCCCCTGCACCCCGCCAAAGGGGGGGACCACCTTTGGAAACCCAGGGAAGGGTATTGAATAACTTGGGTTTACAGTTGTTCCCGATTTTGTGTTTCGAGGGAGAGAGATTATGCTGACCGCTGCCGTCATCACCGTAAGCGACAAGGGATACGCGGGCGAGCGCGCGGACGAGTCCGGCCCGCTGCTGATGGGGCTGCTCGCCGACGCGGGGTACGCCGTGCGTGGCGTCGAGATCGTGCCGGACGAGCGCGCGCTGATTGAGGAAGCGCTGATCCGCTGTGCGGACGAATATCAAGTAAATCTCGTCGCCACGACGGGCGGCACGGGTTTTGCCGCGCGCGACGTCACGCCCGAGGCAACGATCGCGGTCTGTTCGCGCCTCTGTCCGGGCATTCCCGAGGCGATGCGTTTTTACAGCCTGCAGAAGACAAACCGCGCGATGCTCTCGCGCGCGGCGGCCGGCATCCGCGGCAAAACGCTGATCGTCAACCTGCCCGGCAGCCCTCGCGCGGTCCGCGAGAACCTCGAGCCCATACTGCCCGCGCTCGAGCACGGGCTGGCCATGCTGCTCGGCACGGGCAGCGAGTGTGCGGCGAACATAAAATAGAGGGATTCGGCCTCGCATAGAGAACGTTGAGGGCGCTGCCCACGAGCTCCTGCCAAAGGGATGAAATCCCTTTGGAAACCCGCAGGAATTTGCAGGGTTGGCGTCTTTCCCTTTTAAAGCCCATTCCAAAACAGCAGTTTTGCGCATCTCTTGCTTCTTTTTTTAAGAAAAGAAGCGGGGGATAGGGGCCGAAGCCGAGCGCCGCCGTGGCGGATAAAGCGAGGCGCAGGCGCAGTGGCAAGGAAGCGGAAGGCTGCGGCTTTAGCCGCAACGCGCCGCGACCATTGCAAACTGTGGCGCGAAGCGGAACCCTCATCGTACCTCCGCTTTCCCTCTGCAGAACTGCTAAAAAGATTTACGCGAAGAACAGCCGGAACCGTGGCGCCCAGCTTCGGCTTTCTTTGGGAGCCCGTGGAAATGCAAATCAAAAGCAGCCCTTTGGGCTGCTTTTATATTGGGTTCCAAGGGCCTTTGGCCTTTGGCGGGGGCATGGGGGCGGGGCCCCCATCGCACCCCCGTTCCCCTTAAAAACCATAAACAAACAACCGGGACCGCCTGACGCGGTCCCGTCTTTCAGCTATTCTGTCTATGCTCCGCACCCCGTCCCCCTCAATACTCCTTCGCC
>CAZKGE010000263.1:0-2431 GCA_964552065.1 uncultured Oscillospiraceae bacterium
TCCACGCCGCACGGCGGCGGCGGCCCCGGCGCGTGCGCGGTCGGCGCGAAAGCGCGGCTTTTGCCCTATATGCCGGTTAACCAAGTAGTCCGCACAAGGGATGGCTTCGCGTTTGCCGCGCCGGAGCAGTCCGTAGGCAGCGTCAAGGCCTTCTACGGCAACTTCCTCGTCGTCGTCAAGGCGCTCGGCTACATGCTCTCGCTCGGCGGCGAGGGCTTGCGCGAAGCGTCCGTTTCCGCGGTGCTTTCGGCCAACTACCTGATGGAGAAGCTCAAGCCGCATACAAGCGTCGCCACGCAGGGCCGCTGCATGCACGAGTTCGTGCTTACATTGGAGCAGCTCAAGAAGGAGACGGGCGTGTCCGCAATGGACGTGGCCAAGGGCATGATCGACTTTGGCCTGCACCCGCCGACGATGTACTTCCCGCTGATCGTGCACGAGGCGCTGATGTTCGAGCCGACGGAGACGGAGCCGCTCGAAACGCTCGACGCGGCGGCGGACGTGGTCGTCCGCCTGCTCGAGCTGGCAAAAACCGACCCCGACGCGCTGCACGGCGCGCCGAAGCGCGCGCCGGTCGGCCGGCCCGACGAGGTCGCGGCCGCGCGGAATCCCGTGCTGCGCTACGAATTTACGACGGAGGAATTATGAGCCAGTTAAAACGCACCGTACTTTTCGATACGCACGTCGCCGCGGGCGCGGCCATGGTCGACTTCGGCGGCTGGGAGATGCCGATCCAGTACCCCGGCGGTATCGTCGACGAGCACCTGTACACGCGCAAAAAAGCGGGCCTGTTCGACGTGTCCCACATGGGGCGCTTCCGCATCGAGGGCCGCGAGGCCGTGCCGTTTCTGCTGCACGTGCTCTCGAGCAACGCGCTCGCGCTCGACATCAACCAGGCGCAGTACGCGATCATTCCGAACGCGGAGGGCGGCGCGGTCGACGACGCGTACCTGTACCGCTTCGAGGAGGGCTCGTTCCTGCTCGTCGTCAACGCGTCCAACACCGAAAAGGACTGGGCGCACCTGACCAACGAAATTCGCCGCTACGACGCGAAGATGACCGACCTGACCGAAAGAATCGCGCTGCTCTCGATTCAGGGGCCGGACAGTAAGCGCATCCTCGCGGAACTCTCCGACGATCCGCTGCTCACCGAGCCGGTCAAAAACGCGCTGAGCACCGTGCGGCTGCTTGGGAAACGCGCGGGCATCGCCAAGACCGGCTACACGGGCGAGCCGCTCGGCTACGAGCTGTTCGCCGACCGCGAGGACGCGGCGTTCCTCTGGGACGCGCTGATCGAGCGCGGCGCGCATCCCGTGGGCCTCGGCGCGCGCGACACGCTGCGCCTCGAGGCGGGGCTGCCGCTGTACGGTCACGAGATGGGTCTGGACAGGGACGGCGCCGAAATCCCGATCTTTTCGGTGCCGCTGGCGCGGTTTGCGGTCAGCTTCTCGCCGGAAAAGGGTGATTTTATCGGCAGAGAACCGCTCGAAAAGCAGTTTGCGGCCTACAAGCGCGTCATGAACCGCGATTTTTCGGACATTACCGCGCTGCCGCGGCGCATCCGGCCAATCGCGCTCACCGGCAAGGGCGTGATGCGCGCGGGCTTTGCCGTCTACAAGGACGGCCGCGAGATCGGCTACGTGACCAGCGGCACGATGGTGCCGTACTACGCGTCCGAGGGCGCGGGGCTTGGCACGAACATCCTCGACGAGAAACTGCTGCGCTCGATCGGACTTGCGCTGCTCGACAGCACCGTGCTCGACGACGAGCCGATCGAGATCGAGATCCGCGACAAGCGCGTTCCCGCCGTCGTCGTGCCGTACCACCTGCGCGCCGACGCGCCGCCTTTTGCGCGGCCGATCGTGTACGGCTGCGGCAAGGAAGCCGCCGCGGAAACGGCCGACGAGCGGACGGGCGCGCTTACGCTGATAAAAAAAGCGCGGGAAAACCACGCGTGGCGGCAGGACGAATGCATCAACCTCATCCCGTCCGAGATGACGCCGTCGCGCGCGGTGCGGCTTTTATGCGCGTCCGACCCCGCGTTCCGCTACGCCGAGCACAAGAAAGCCAAGCCTTTCTACGACGAGGAGGTCTTCTATTACCAGGGCACGAAGTTCATCGACGAGGTCGAACGGCTGCTTGTGGCCGAGATGAAAAGCTATCTCGGCTGCGCCGAGGTCGAAACGCGCGTCATCAGCGGGCAGATGTCCAACGCCGCCGTGTTCTCGGCGCTCGTGGACTTTAAGAACCGCTTCGACCGCAAGCGCGACGCCAGGCGATTGGGCTACGTGCTGAACAACCACATCATCAAGGGCGGGCACTTAAGCGCGCAGCCCATGGGCGCGCTGCACGACTACATCGCCGTCGACCCCGTGACCGAGAAGTCCGCGATTGTCAACTTCCCCGTGCTGCGCGGCAACATCTACAAAAT
>CAZKGE010000264.1:0-2421 GCA_964552065.1 uncultured Oscillospiraceae bacterium
CTCTTTTTGCCGGTTTAACCGAAAAAGAAATGCCTGCCTTCCGACTTTCTTTTTGCTTCTTTTTCTTTCCAGAAAGAAAAAGAAGACCGTTTCCCTATTAAAACAAATGCAACACAAAGGAACCCATATGAACGACATCGTTATCAAAGGCGCGCGCGAACACAACCTCAAGAACATCGACCTCGTGATCCCGCGCGACAAGCTGGTCGTGCTGACGGGACTTTCGGGCTCGGGCAAGAGCAGCCTGGCGTTCGACACGATCTACGCGGAGGGCCAGCGGCGGTATGTGGAGAGCCTGTCGTCGTACGCGCGGCAATTCTTAGGGCAGATGGAGAAGCCGGACGTGGACAGCATCGACGGCCTGTCGCCGGCGATCTCGATCGACCAAAAGAGCACGAGCCACAACCCGCGCTCGACGGTGGGCACGGTGACGGAGATCCACGACTACCTGCGGCTATTGTACGCGCGCTGCGGGATTCCGCACTGCCCGAACTGCGGCAAGGTGATCGAGCGGCAGACGGTGGACCAGGTCGTGGACCAGGTGATGGCGCTGCCGGAGAAGACGCGGGTGCAGATCATCGCGCCGTGCGTGCGCGCGAGGAAAGGCGAGCACCAGAAGGTGTTCGACGAGCTTCGCCGCGAGGGGTTCGTGCGCGTGCGCGTGGACGGCACGGTGTACGAGCTGGCCGAAGCGCCGGCGCTCGATAAGAAGTTCAAGCACACGATCGAGGCGGTGATCGACCGGCTCGTGATCAAGGAGGGCATCCAGGGGCGGCTGACGGACTCGCTCGAGACGGCGTTCCGGCTCGGCAGCAACCTGGCGATCGTGCAGGCGGAGGGGCTCGGCGAGACGCTGTACTCGCAGAACTACGCGTGCGCGGACTGCGGCATCAGCATCGAGGAGCTCACGCCGCGCATGTTCTCGTTCAACAACCCGTTCGGCGCGTGCCCGACGTGCACGGGGCTCGGGCAGCAGCTCAAGATCGACCCGGAGCTCGTGATCCCGAACAGGCAGCTCTCGCTCGCGGACGGCGCGGTGAACGTGATGGGCTGGAACAGCTCCACGAAGGGCACGATCGCGCAGATGTACTTCGACGCGCTGACCAAGCACTACAATGTGTCGATGAAGACGCCGTTTTATGAGCTGCCCCCCGAGGTGCAGCACGCGGTATTGTACGGCACGGGCGAGGCGAAGCTGCACATCCAGTACACCAGGGAGTTTGGCAGCGGCTCGTTCGACGCGGCGTTCGAGGGCATCGTGCGCAATCTGGAGCGACGGTACCGCGAGTCGCAGTCGGACTACAGCAAGCAGGAGATCGAGCAGTACATGACGGCGACGCCCTGCCCGGACTGCGGCGGCAAGCGGCTCAAGAAGGAGAGCCTCGCGGTCACGGTCGGCGAGAGAAACCTCGCGGACGTGTCCGACCTGCCCGTGCGCAAGGTGCGCGAGTTTTTGAAAAGCCTCGAGCTGTCCAGGACGCACGCGATGATCGCGGAGCAGATCCTAAAGGAGCTCGACGCGCGGCTCGGCTTCCTCGTCAACGTCGGGCTGGACTACCTGACGCTGTCGCGCGCGGCGATGTCGCTCTCGGGCGGCGAGTCGCAGCGCATCCGGCTCGCCACGCAGATCGGCAGCGGCCTCGTCGGCGTACTGTACATCCTCGACGAGCCGTCGATCGGCCTGCACCAGCGCGACAACGGCCGTTTGCTCAAGACGCTCAAGCAGATGCGCGACCTCGGAAATACGCTGATTGTGGTGGAACACGACGAGGAAACGATACGTACCGCCGATTTTGTGGTGGATATTGGCCCGGGCGCGGGCGAGCACGGCGGAAAGGTGGTGGCGATCGGCACGCCCGATGAGATCGCCAGGAATGCGGACTCGATCACGGGCCAGTACCTCTCGGGCCGGATGAGCATCCCCGTGCCGAAGACGCGGCGGTCCGGCAGCGGCAAAACGCTGACGGTGCGCGGCGCGCGCGCGAACAATTTGCAGGACATCTCGGTCGACATTCCGCTCGGCAAGTTCGTGTGCGTGACGGGCGTGTCCGGCTCCGGCAAGTCGAGCCTCGTCAACGAGATCATCAAAAAGACGCTGCTGCGCGACCTCAACCGCGCGAGGACCCGCCCGGGCGACTGCGACGCCGTGCTCGGCGTCGACGCGCTCGACAAGATCATCGACATCGACCAGAGCCCGATCGGCCGCACGCCGCGCAGCAATCCGGCCACGTACACCGGCCTGTTCGATTTGATCCGCGAGGTGTTCGCGGCCACGCCGGACGCTAGGATGCGCGGCTACACAAACGGCCGCTTCAGCTTCAACGTCAAGGGCGGCCGCTGCGAGGCCTGCCGCGGCGACGGCATCCTCAAGATCGAGATGCACTTTCTGCCGGACATCTACGTGCCCTGCGAGGTCTGCGG
>CAZKGE010000265.1:0-2408 GCA_964552065.1 uncultured Oscillospiraceae bacterium
GCGGCGTGTACCGCATCCACCAGTTTGAAAAGCAGGAGATGATCGTCGTCTGCCGGCCCGAGGACAGCATGTTTTGGTATGGACAGCTCTGGCGGAACGCCGTCGATTTCTTCCGCTCGCTCGACATCCCGGTGCGCACGCTCGAGTGCTGCTCCGCCGACCTGGCGGACCTTAAGGTCAAGAGCTGCGACGTCGAGGCCTGGTCGCCGCGGCAAAGGAAGTATTTCGAGGTCGGCAGCTGCAGCAACCTCGGCGACGCGCAGGCGCGGCGGCTCGGCATCCGCATCAAAAACAAGGAGAAGGGCAACTATTTTGCGCATACGCTGAACAACACCGTCGTGGCCCCGCCGCGCATGCTGATCGCGTTCCTCGAGAACAACCTCAACGCCGACGGCACCGTCCGCGTCCCTGTCTCGCTGCGGCCCTATCTGCATAAGGACGTCATCGGCTAGCGAAAGAATAGAAAATTTTGTATAATCGGTCACCTCGGGCGGCAATACTATCCCCGAGGTGATATTTTCATGCAGGAAAACAAAACGTTTCAGACGAGATCGAGGGATTTTCTGAAGAAGCAGGGCTTCTATATCGTACTCTTCGTATGCCTTCTGATCGTCGGCACGGCGATTGCGCTGACCGCCATCCCGCGCGCGAACACGCAGCAGAACGCCGGAACCGCCGGTGAGCCCGTTGTAGAGTCCAACGTGTCCGACGACGAGAAGCTCACCGCACGCAACACGCCGCTCCCGACCGCCACCCCCGCGCCGTCCGCGAGTCCGACCGCCACCCCCGCGCCCACAAACACGCCCAAGCCCGCCGTCAAGACCGTCAAGAAGGCCGCGGCGCCGCTCAGCGGCGATATCTGCTGGGGCTACGCGATCGACCAGCTCCTGTACAGCCAGACGCTTGACCAGTGGACGACGCACGCCGGCATCGACATCGCGGCCGAGCTCGGCACGCCCGTCAAGGCCGTGCTCGCCGGCACCGTGCGCACCGTCGCCTGCGACGACGCGCTCGGCCAGATCGTGACGATCGAGCACACGAACAAGCGCGTCAGCCTCTACGCCAACCTCGACGAAACCGTTCCCGTCACAGAGGGCCAGAAGGTCAACGCGGGCGACGTGATCGGCGCCGTCGGGAATACCTCCGTCGCGGAATGCGGCCAGCCGCCGCACATCCACTTCGGCTTCTTTATCGACAACAAGCCCGCCAACCCGCTCGACTACGTCCAGATCGCGCAGACGCAGCAGTCGTAACGCACGGCGTGGCGTCCGGCCCGATTGTATGGAAAAGCGGGGGCCGAATCGGCCCCCGCTTTTATGCTGTCCGTTCTGCGTAAACCGGCGCTTGCCGGCCGCGGACTTATTTTGTCTCCAAATACTGGTTGATCGATGCCATCAGCGCGTCCGCGTCGATGCCGTGCACCGCGCAGGCCTGCTCGATCGTCTCGCCGTGCGCCATCGCGCAACCCAGGCAATGCATGCCGGCCTCCATCAGGATGTCGGCCGTGCCCTCGTCCGCCTCGATCACTTTCTGGATCGTCATATCTTTGGTCACCCGCATGGGTCGTGTCCTCCTTGCTGCGTTCTTTTTCGATAGTATACCACAGAAGTTGCGATATGGAACGCCGAAATTGCGGGAACCGGCACGGTTTTGATGGTTTTTGGGGGAGGGAACGGCTTCTTTTGCTTTGGGGGAACGGTTTCTTTTCGTTTAAGAGAACGGCTTCTTTTCTTTCAGGAGAAAGAAAAGAAGCAAAAGAAAGCCAGGAAAAAACAGATTCAGATTTCCTCTCCGCAAAGAAAGCCGGAAAAGGTACCGTTTCTTCGGCCCCCTTCCCGACTTTCTTTTGTTACTTTTCTTTCTAGAAAGAAAAGTAAACCCGTACCCTTCGCGCACCCCCTGTGCTTCAGCCGCGCTTGCCAACCAGCGCGCGCCCGATGGCCGAGCGCAGGGCGGGGATGCACAGCACGAGCACGCACAGCAGCGTATCCACGCCGATCGTCAGCCCGTTGTACAGGAACGAGTACCACCATGGGTTTGCGATGCCGTAATCGAGGCCCGCGTCGGCAAAGAAGATGGCGCCGGAGATTGTGGAGACGAGCATGCGTGAAAACCCGCCGACCGCCGAGCCGAGCCGCGGTTTGTCCGGGAAGAAGCCGGCCACGCCGAGTATCGTGAACGCAACGAAGTAGTCGAGGATAAACTGCGCCCAGTGCACGATGTACGCGCCCTGCACGACCTGCAAAAGCGCGTAGGCCAGGCCGGCCAGCAGCCCCGCGGCGGGGCCGAAGTACGCCGCGTAGACGAATATCGGCAGCATCGAGAACAGCGTGATCGACCCGCCGAACGGCATCGAGAACAGCTTGAAGTACGACAGCACGAACGCGAGCGTGATGCTCATCGCCCCG
>CAZKGE010000266.1:0-2381 GCA_964552065.1 uncultured Oscillospiraceae bacterium
CAGCGCGGCCTTGTTGATGTTCCCGGAGATGGTCGATATGTCCATGTGCGTCGACGCCACGCCCGTGAACTTCGGCTTTTTGCAGGACGGCTTCTTTGACGGCTCGGTGGACTCGTTCCACCGTCCGAACCGCTGGCAGCAGATGGAAGGCAACGCGTGGATCGAGCGGTTCGGCACGCCCGAGGGCGTCGTCGGCAAGCCCACGCGCGCCGACCCGCGCCGCGTCAAGCGCGCGATCGCCGCGATCTGCGAGTACCTCACCTGCATGTGCGAGGACATCCTCGCGGCGTACCCCGCGGGCAAGGTGCCGGACCCGTCGAAGTTCTCGTTCCGGCCGGCCGAGGAGATCGAGCCCTGCCTGCGCGAGCCGCTGAGCGAGGGCTGGAAGAGCATCCACGAGCTGCCGCGCCGCGGCATATTCATCGACTGAACGAAATGTGGGGAGAGGGCTGCCGCGGGCATCGCGGCGGCCCTTCCTTCCGCAAGGGAAAAAAGCGCTTTCGGCCGCAGCTTATGCTGCTTTAGCCTGAACGCGGGAAAAGGAGCCGCGCATGAACCTGCTTTGCCAGACCGTGCCGCTGCAGTACGACACCGTCTATTCGCCCTATGCGGCGGCCGAATGGAAGGCCGCGTTTGCGGATTTGCACGCGCAGGGTTTTACGGGCGTCGAGATCGCGGTCGCGTATCCGGAACGGATCGACGCCGACGCGGTCAACCGCGAAGCGGAAAAGCGTGCGCTTACCGTCACGTCGATCTCGACCGGACAGGCGTTCGGCCGCGACGGTTGGTTTCTCGCGTCGCGGGACGCAAAGATCCGCGCGTGCGCCGCGGACGTCCTGCGCGCGCACATCGCGCTTTCGGCCAACATTGGCCGCCCGCGCGTCACGATCGGGCTTTTGCGCGGCAGGCCGGAACAACCCACCGCGGAATCGCTGCGGCTGCTTGGCGAGACGCTGCCGCCGTTGATCGAGCTGGCGGAGAGGGCGGGCGTGACGCTTCAGATCGAGCCGATCAACCGTGCCGAAACGACGTTTTTGAACACGACGCGCGAAACGCTGCATTTTTTGCGCTCGCTCGGGAATCCCGGCAGCGTCGGGCTGCTGTACGACACGTTTCACTCGCATCTCGAGGACGGCGACATGCTCGCCGCGGCGCGGGAGGCGGGGGAACGCATGACGAACGTGCACATCGCGGGCGTCGATCGCTGCCTGCCGGGCGAGGGCGCGATCGACTTTCCCGCCGTGCTCGCGGAGATTCTGAAAACGGGCTATGCCGGCCCCATCGCGCTCGAGACGATGTGCGTGCCGTCGCGCGAATTTGTGCTGGCGAACGCGGGCGCGGCGCTCCTTGACGCCGTACGCGCCGCGAAGGAACGATTATAACAGATGAAGGAGAGAGAGGATATGATTCAAGTCGGCATCATCGGCGCGGGGCGCATCGGCCAGGTTCACGCGCGCAGCATCATTTCCGGCGTGCCGAACGCGGCGATTCGGGCCATTGCGGACCCGTACCTGACGGACCAGGCGGAAAGCTTGGCCAAAAGCTTCGGCATCGGGCGTATCTATCGCGACCACCGCTTTATCATGGACGACCCTGCGATCGACGCGGTGTTGATCTGCTCGTCGACCGACACGCACTCGGCGCTCTCGATCGAAGCGATAGAGGCGGGCAAGCACGTGTTCTGCGAGAAGCCCATCGACCACGAACTGGCCAAAATTGACGCGGTTGAGGCGGCGCTTCAGGCGTCAAAGAAAAACCTAAAGTACCAGGTCGGCTTCAACCGCCGCTTCGACCACAACTTCCGCGCGCTCAGGAAGGCCGTGGACGACGGGAAGATCGGCGACGTGCAGTTTGTGCGCGTCAGTTCGCGCGACCCGATGCCGCCGCCGGCGGGCTATGTCCAGTCGTCGGGCGGGCTGTTCCTCGATATGATGATCCACGACCTCGACATGATCCGCTTCCTCTCGAGCAGCGAGGTCGAGGAGGTGTTTGCGCTTGGCGCGGTGCTGATCGACCCGGAGATCGGCGCGGCGGGCGACGTGGACACCGCGACGGTGTCCGCGCGCATGGCAAACGGCGCGCTTGCGCTGATCGACAACTCGCGCAAGGCCGTCTATGGCTACGACCAGCGCGCCGAGGTGTTCGGCTCGAAGGGCAGCGTGCAGAACGGCAACGATCTGCCGTCTACGGCCGTGCTCTCCACGGTCGACGGCGTTACGGCCGAGAAGCCGCTGTGGTTTTTCCTCGAGCGGTACATGTCCTCGTACCAGGCCGAGGTGCGCTCGTTTATCGACTGCATCGAGCAGGACACGGAGCCGGAGGTCGGCGTCGTGGACGGCCGCATGACGATCCGCATCGGGCTGGCGTGCAAAAAATCGCTT
>CAZKGE010000267.1:0-886 GCA_964552065.1 uncultured Oscillospiraceae bacterium
AACCTGCTTTTAGACATGAAGGACGAGTTCGGCTTAACGTCTCTGTTCATCTCGGACAACCTCTCCGTCGTCAAGTTCATCTGGGAGCGCATCGGCGTGATGTACCTGGGCAGGCTCGTCGAGCTTGCCGGCAAGACGGAGCTGTTTAACCGCGTGCTGCACCCGTATACGCACGCGCTGCTTTCGGCCGTGCCGAACCCGGACCCCGAGAAGGAGCGCCGCCGCGTGCTGCTGCAGGGCAGCGTGCCGAGCCTGTTCCATCCGCCGTCCGGCTGCATATTCAGCAACCGCTGCAGCTACGCCACCGAGATCTGCAAACAGGAGATGCCCCCGCTCGTCGAGATGGGCAACAACCACAGCGTCGCCTGCCACTACGCCGGCGCGCTGGACCTCAAGCTCGATCTGTGAGCCGGAAAGCAGGGAGAGGGCCTATATGAAAAAGATACTGAAAAACAACTTCATCCTCATCGGCGGCGCCATCATCCTCGTCATGATCCTGATCGCGATCTTCGCGCCGCTTTTGACGCAGTACGATTACAGCAAGGTGGACATGGCGCATAAGAACCAGCCGCCGTCGGCCGAGCACTTCCTCGGCACCGACCCGTACGGGCGCGACGTGTGGTGCCGCATCGTGTACGGCTCGCGCATTTCGCTCACGGTCTCGCTCATCTCGGTCGTCATCGCGATCATAGGCGGCAGCATACTCGGCATCTTCTCCGCCTACATGAAGGGGCCGGTCGACTTCACGCTCGGCCGCGTCGTGGACGTGATGATGGCGTTCCCCGCGCTTTTGCTCTCGATGATCATCGGCATCGTGCTCGGCTCGTCGCTTCAGAGCATGTGCATCACGATCGGCGTGCCGCTTATCCCGATCTTCTACCGCACC
>CAZKGE010000267.1:896-1676 GCA_964552065.1 uncultured Oscillospiraceae bacterium
GCTCGTCGCGGCTTCGCGTCGTGTTCAAGCACCTCTTGCCAAACGTGCTGCCGCAGATCTTCGTCGTGCTCTCGATGGGCATGGGCGGCTCGATCATGGCGGAGGCGTCGCTCGGCTTTTTAGGCCTCGGCATCCCGCAGCCCACGCCTTCGTGGGGATTGATCGTCAACGAGGGGCGCGTGCATATGTTCTCCGCGCCGTGGACGACGGGATTCTCGGGCCTGTTCATCGCGCTGACCATCCTGGGGTTCAACCTGCTTGGCGACGGTTTGCGGGATTTCCTGGACCCGAAGCTCAAAAACCTGGAAGCATAGGAGGCTAAGCAGATGACAAACGGCATTGGACCCGAACAGCATACGGCCGCCGCAAATACGCGCGGCGTTCCGCTCCTCGAGATGCGCGACCTTCGCGTGCGGTTCCCGATGGAAAACAAGCGCTCGGTTTGCGCGGTCAACGGCATCAGCCTGACATTGTACGAGGGCGAATCGCTCGGCGTCGTCGGCGAGTCCGGCTGCGGCAAGAGCGTCACGTTCTCGACCGTCATGCGGCTGATCAAGTCGCCGCCCGCCGTCATCGAGGGCGAGATCCTGTTTGAAGGGCGCGACATTCTAAAGTTCAGCCCAGCCGAGATGCAGCGCATCCGCGGCAAGGACATTACGATGATATTCCAGGAGCCCATGACGAGCCTGAATCCCGTCATGCGCATCGGCGACCAGGTCGCCGAGACGATCCTTTTGCACGAGACCCTGTCGCGCAGACAGGCGATGGACAAGGTGGTCG
>CAZKGE010000267.1:1686-1947 GCA_964552065.1 uncultured Oscillospiraceae bacterium
TACTGGACCTGCTGGCCAGGCTCCAGAAGGAGACCGGCATGAGCACCGTGATGATCACGCACGACCTCGGCATCGTCGCCGAGATGGCCAAGCGCGTGGCGGTGTTCTACGCGGGAAGGATCGTCGAGGAAGCGCCCACGGCGGAGATATTCAAAAACCCGCTGCATCCGTACACGATGGGCCTGATGGGCTGCGTCCCGACGATCCATACGGACACGAAGCGCCTGTACGTGATCGAGGGCAACATCCCGAACCCGACGT
>CAZKGE010000267.1:1957-2339 GCA_964552065.1 uncultured Oscillospiraceae bacterium
CAGCGACACGCATTCCGTGGCCTGCCACCACGCCGGCCAGATCAAAAAGAGCGAATAACGAAGAATTCTGAGCAATGGAAGAGGTAACAGCATGACAAAGTTCCCGCATGTATTCAGTCCGATTCAAATCGGCGGCATCACGGTCAAAAACCGCCTGTTTTCCGCGCCCATGGGTTCGCACCGGCTCACCCTGGACGGATTTGTCACATCGGAGACGATTGATTTTTACAGCAACCTCGCCAAGGGCGGCGTGGGCCTCGTGTGCATCGGCGAGACGCTCGTCGACGCCGCGATCGGCAACAACCTCGGCCAGGTGCTCAAGCTCGATAACCCCGAGACGGTCCCGGGCCTTTATCGCCTGACCGACGCGATCCACCGCTAC
>CAZKGE010000268.1:0-2282 GCA_964552065.1 uncultured Oscillospiraceae bacterium
GCTCGCGCCCGCGCTCGCCGCGTCCGCCGTTCCGCTGTTCCGGAAGAAAGCGGCGGCCGCATGAGCGCAAAGCGGAAGCTGCTGTGCGCGCTAATCGCCGTGCTGCTGCCGTGCTCGGGCTGCATCGAGTCGCATGCGATCGACCAATACGGCTACGTCGTCGGCATCGGGCTCGACCGCGGCGCGGCGCTGCCGTACAGCGTCACGATCGCGCTGCAGCAGACCGGCGGCGGGCAGTCACAGCAGGGCGGCGGCAGCGAAGGCTTCTCCATCATCAGCGCGGAATGCCGCAATCTGTTCGAAGCGATCGATACGCTGTCGGCCAACATACCGTTTCAGCTTAACTTTGCGCGCGCGAAGATCATCGTGCTCTCCGAGGAATTGGCCGTCGAGCCGGGTGAAGTTGAAGCGCTGCTGGACTTTTCGCTCGATCGATTGCACATCCGCCAAAACGTCAATCTGTACGTCTCGCTCTCCGCCGCGCGAGAGGCGATGGAAGGGCTGGAGAACGAGTTCGATCCCGACCTCGTCAAGATCCAGGCAAACTTTGTGCGGTACGCGAACGAAACGGGCCTGACCGCGGTCACGAACGTTTCCAACTATTTCGAAGCGTCGAAAAACGGCCTTTGCGACGCGATGATTCCTCTGTGCGGCGTTTCCGGCGAAAAACCGGCGCGCGGGCAGCGGGACAGCGTCGGCATGCGCGGCTACGAATACATCGGCGGCGGACTGCTCGTCGATACCGGTATGGAAACGGGGCTTGCGGGTGCGGCGATATTCAGCGGCGGCGCTATGGTCGGCTTTTTGGACGGGCAGCACACGCAGCTCGTGCGGATCGCGACGGGCGGTTTTCAGAGCGGCCGCATGCTGCTCGCGGGGCCGAACGGGGAGGACATGAGCGTCAGCTTTAAGCGGGTTGCAAAGCCGCAACGCAGCCTGACGCTCGGTGAACGCGCGTATGCCGAGACGCGGATCGTCCTGCAGGCGGATATCGAACATCCGGTTGATGCGATTGCGAACATGCCCGCGGATCAATTGGAACAGCACATCGCCGCGCAGATCGAGGCGGAGTACGAAGCGCTGTTTAGTGCGTGCCAAAGCTTGAATTCCGACGTGTTCGGCTTCGGCAGGCTTGCCGTCATGAAATTTGCGAACGCGTCCGAGTGGGAGTCCTATAACTGGCGCGAAACGTACCGGGGAATGAGCGCGTCGTTCTCCGTGCGCGTGGAGCTGGTCCCAATCTCGGGCAAATCGGCACCGGAGTGATGCGGTATGGTCGTAATGAATGTCTGCCTGCTTCTGCTTTCCGCCTACGGCGTCGTCTACGCCGTGGCGAGCTTCCAAGCGGGCCGCGCGGCGCAGGCCGTCTGCGCGCTTGCCGTCGTGCCTATTCCGCTGATGTGCGCCCTAGCGTTTATCCTGTTTCTATGCGGCCGGCGATAGGCGCCAATTGTGATTTTTTGTCATCTCTTTACGAAAGCCACTGGTATTTCTCCCGGCGCGGGTGTTACAATACACAATAATGTTTGGGTATGTTCAGCCGCTCGAATGTGAACTGCGCGTGCGCGAGCAAACGCTGTATCGCGCGTATTACTGCGGGCTCTGCAAGGCGATCGGCCGGCGCTACGGCCTCGCCGCGCGGCTCGTGCTGAATTACGACTGCACGTTTCTTGCGCTGTTCCTTTCCGCGCTCGCCGGCGTGCCGCAGTGCGTACCTGGACGCTGCCTGATCAAGCCGAAGCTCCGGAAGACGCCGGCCGCGCCCGGTTCGGCGGCGCTGGACTATGCCGCGGACGCGAACGTACTTTTGGCATACTATCAGCAGCGCGACGCGTGGCGCGACGAGAGGAAACCGTCCGCGCTGTTTGCGTTTGCGCTGCTGTATCCCGCGTTTTGCAGGGCAAAAAAACTGCGGCCGGAACTCGCCGCCGCCGTCGAAAGCGACATTGCCGCGCTCTCGGGCATCGAGCGCGCGCATACGCCCGGCACGGACGCGGCCGCGTGCGCGTTCGGCGCGCTGCTAAAGGACGTCGTGCGCGCCGCGCCGGACATCGAGACGGCAAACCGCGAACCCGCCGAATGGTGTTTTTTCAACCTCGGCCGCTGGATCTATCTGGCCGACGCCTGGGAGGACCGCGCGCGCGATTTTAAGCGCGATCTCTACAACCCGTTCAACGCGGCGAATACGCCGGAGGAGGACGCGTCGTTTGCACTGTACGCGTCGCTTGCCGAGGCGTTCCTCGACCGGCTTTCGCTGTCCGGTGAGCGTATCGCCGCCATGG
>CAZKGE010000269.1:0-2253 GCA_964552065.1 uncultured Oscillospiraceae bacterium
ATCGCGGCCGAGGTCGCGAGGCGCTCGACGTGCCTGCGCCGGCAGTACGGCGCGGTGATCGTCAAAAACGACGAGATCGTCGCCACGGGCTACAACGGCGCGCCGCGCGGCGACGACAACTGCTGCGACGTCGGCGAGTGCTGGCGTGAGAAGAACAACGTCCCGCACGGCGAGCAGTACGAAAAATGCGTCGCGGTGCACGCCGAGGCCAACGCGATCATCTCCGCCAGCCGCAACGAGATGCTCGGCTCCTCGCTCTACCTGGCCGGGTTCGAGGGCTTCGACCGCCCGATCGACGACCCGCGGCCCTGTTTAATCTGCACGCGCATGATCAAGAACGCGGGCATCGCGCGCGTGTTCAACAAAAGCGGGGAGGTCGTGTTGTGAACATTAAAAAAGTCGGCGAGGGCAGGGTCGTGCTTCTCGCGGGCGGCGGAAGGGTATACACCGACGTCGCCGCGCGCTTTACGCGCTCCGAGCGGGGCCTGGCCGACATCATCGCTTCGGACTACAACGCAGAGCTCGTGCGCAGCATCGTCGAGAAGGGGCACCTGGCCGCGACGGAATTCGATTATTTCCTGTTCGGCGTCGAGGGCTATTCGCGCGTGACGGAGGTCCAGCTCGTCAGAAAGCGCATCGCGAGCTATCTCATCAAGAGCGGCCGCGTGGACAAGCACGGCAAGCGCGCATTCGACGTCGTGCTGCCGGAAAGCGTGCTACCGCACACAGCCGAATGCACGCTGCCCTCCGGCGAAAAGCTCACGCTCTCCGCCGAGGACCTGCTCGCGCTCACCGAGCAGTGGTACGACGCGGGCGTGCAGAAGGGGCTGCCGGAGGAGGAGCTGCGCTACCTCAAGCCGCAGGCGACGGAGTTTAAGGCGCTCGTCGGCATGAACGCGCACGCGCTGCTCGACTGGTTCAAGATCCGCTGCTGCAGGAACGCGCAGGCGGAGATCCGCGATATGGCCAATAAGATGCTGCGCCTGTGCCGCGAGGCCGCGCCCGACCTGTTCTTCGACGCGGGCCCGTCGTGCATTTCGCTCGGCTACTGCCCGGAGAACGAGTTTCAGAATAAGGATTGCCGCGTCATCACAAAAAAAGATGCGCTCGCGCGGCTGAGAAACCTCGGCGGCGCGCCGCGGACATAATACGGGGGGGACGGAATCGATGCGATGCAGCTCCTGCGGAACAAAATTTAAGGGCGATTACTGCCCGAACTGCGGCACGCTCGTGCTGATGAACCGGCGGCGCGGGCGCGGCTTCTTCCACTTTTTGTGGCGATTGATCGGCACCGCCGTCACACTCGCGGTGCTGGCGCTGATCGCGTTCGTGGTCCTCGACTGCACGGGGCTCGGGCGAAACCCCGGCGATCCCGCGCTGTACCGGTACACGGAGTTCGTGCGCGGACTGCTGCCCGCGGACGCGCTCGCGGGCTACGAATGGCTCAAGCTTGCCGTCGCCGACACGTGGCGGGGCTTGATGCGGCAGAGCGGAGGGATTTAGCATGCAGTTTAAGCGCACCGGCTGCCTGTTCCTGTTCTTTCTGCTGTTTGTCGCGCTGTTTATCGCGCTGATGAGCATATTTGAAAAGAACACCGCGGCATTCTGGTGGATGATGGGCATCATCGTCGTCGCGGTCGCGATCGCGGCCGTGCTCGTCCGCGTATTCGGCAAAAAACCCGGCCAGGTCGAGCCCGCCGCCCCGGCCGCGCCCGAAGCGAACGTTGCGGACGCGCCGCGTGACATCGCCGAAACGGCCGCGCCCGAAAGCGCCGCGGCCGTGCCGGTACCGCCCGCCGCGGCGCCGCGCGCCGAGGACGAGCGGACCGCGCCGCCGGCCAATGCGCCCACGCCGTCCGCCGCTCCCGCCCCCGCCGGACCGCTGCCGGACACGGGCAACCTGCTCTACTCCGGCGCGTACCGCGTCGGCATCGACCTGCCCGCCGGCAAGTACGACTTCCGCGCGATGCGCGGCGTCGGCACGCTGCTCGTGAAGAAGGCGGACGGGAACACGAAGCTCTGCGCCTCCGTCGGCGCCGACGACAGCCGCGCTTCCGTCGAGTACCGCAACGCCGTCTGCGAGGACGGCGACACGCTCACCGTAGACGGCTCCGTCGTGCTCGCCGTGCGAAGGTCGAGGCCGATCGTGATTGAGTGAGGGGTACGGGGGTACGGGCAGGGGGCGCTGCCCCCTGTTTGAGTACGTTGGGGACTCCGTCCCCAAACCCCTGCCAAAGGGACACGTCCCTTTGG
>CAZKGE010000270.1:0-2240 GCA_964552065.1 uncultured Oscillospiraceae bacterium
TTTTTCATTTGGAAACCGCATGGTGGGGAATGGTGCGCACGTCAAAAGAACAGATTAAAACCCACATAATAAATATTTTCGTAACAGAAATCGAACATTCGTCGCGATTATGAATAAAGATTGAATAAATCCCCCCACACATACCCATTTTTGGCGGGATATGCTAAAATGCATACGCTTGGAAGGGTGGGGGTAAATTGCAGAAAAAGCCGGTGTTTCTCGCGGCTTTTGCAGTCGTATTGGCGTTAATCGGCGGCGTTTTGCCGCCGCGGGCGCGCGCCGAGCAGCCGTCCGGCACGCCGTACGGGCCGGATGTCGCCGTGCTGCTCTCGGCCGGCTCGCATAAAAGGCTGACCGCCGAGGCGACGGGCCGGTACGAATGCGGCGGCAAATCGTTTCTCGGCGGCGAGCTGACCGTAAAGGTCACGCGCACGGGCGTAACGGTGTCGCACGCCGAGCTTGGAACGCTCGCCGAAGGCGAGGCCGTGCGCGTTAAGCGCGCGGACGTGCCGTTCGACGAGGCGTATATCATTCTGGACAACGAAAAATACGGGACGCTCAGCTACGTCGGCGATATCGAGTTCTCGAAAACGCCGAACGGCTTTGTGCGCGCGGTCAACGTCGTGTCGATGCAAGAGTACCAGTATGGCGTGGTCGGCGGCGAACTGCGCGCGTCGGACCCCGCCGAAGCGCTCAAGGCGCAGGCGGTCGCGGCGAAGGGCTTCGCGCTCGCTTACGCCGGGAGCGGCGCGCGCTTCGATCTCGACGACACGAACGGCTACCAGGTGTTCAAGGGGTTAAGCCCGCTCGATCGGGCGATTCCGGCGGCGGTGGATCTGGTCGCGGGCGAGACGCTGACCTACCGCGGCGCGGTTGTCAAGTGCTTCTACTGCACCGGCAACGGCGGGCAGACGCTGACGCCGAAGATGAAATGGGGCGGCGCAGCGCACGACGGCGTGTACGCCATGTCCTTCGACCCGTACGACCTTGCCGCGACGCCGGACGCCGTGGTTTGGACCATCAAAAATGATCCGGATTCGCTGCCGCAGGCGCTGTACGGCTTTCTGCTCGCGCTTGCCCGGGAGCAGGTCCCGCACGCAAAGCGCATCGAGCGCGTCGCCGCCCTGGCGGGCTTTACGCCCGGCGAGAACGATGTGGAAAAAGGGCGCGCGCCGCAGCAGCAGGCCGAGGCGGAGCTGACCGTCTCGACCGGCGGCGGGGAAACGGCGCTGACGGTAAACTTTCCCTTGACCGCGCTGCTCGAGCGGGGCGTCGCACCCGCCGCGCAATCGGACACGTACTTTATCTATGAGACCGTGCCCGGCGCGGAGTGGAAGCTCGTGTTCTCGCAGTCCGACGGGCATCGCGTCGGCATGAGCCACCGCGGCATGCTCGAGATGGCCGCCCAGGGCTTTACGTACCGCGAGATCCTCGCGTTTTATTACCCGGGCGCGGTCCTCGAACAGCACGTGGAAACCGTGGAAACTGTGGATAACGAAGTCGCGGCCGCTGCGACGCCGCAGCCGTTGCAGGCGCAGGGGACGGCCGGTTCCGCTGCGGCCGCCGGCGGCGAAGCGTCGGAGCCGGTCGCGGCATTGCCCGGCGACGTGGACGGCGACGGGACCGTGTCGGAACAGGACGCGTCGCGCGTGCTCTCTTATGTGCTTGGCGCCGGTACGCTGAGCTATTCCGAACACCAGCGCGCGGACGCGGACGGCAGCGGCGGCGTCACAATCCGCGACGCGGCGTTGATTCAGCGGATGGCCGGCGGCGACGACGCAAAAACAAAGCTGCTCGAAACGCTCGGGGAGTGGTTCGGGTGAGGGGGGACGGGGAATACGTTGAGGGCTCTGCACTCAAACCCCCGCCAAAGGAGGAAACCCCCTTTGGAAACCCGAACTGTCCGATGCTTTTCCACAGGTTTCGAAAGGGATGTGTCCCTTTGGTGGGGTGCAGGGACAAAGCCCCTGCGAAAGAATATGGCAAGGGCTCCGTCCTCAACGTCCTCCGTTTCCCGTCCCACCCTCCGCCGCCTGTACGCGCGGGCGGAAACGGGGTATAATGGTGCGCATAAGGAAAGCGAGGTGTGCCATGGAGAAGTGGATTCGCCGGGCGCTGCTCGGCGCGCTTATCTTTGCGTTGCTTGCGGGCTGCGCGGCGCCGTCCGCCGGCGGGACGTTGAAGGCGGGCATGAGCAAGGAGGAGGCGGCGGCGGACAGGCAGCCCGCGAGCACGCAAAA
>CAZKGE010000271.1:0-2229 GCA_964552065.1 uncultured Oscillospiraceae bacterium
CGCCAGAACCGCTACAAGGAGGCCGAAGCGGGCGTCGAGGAGTCGGTAACGGCCGGCAAGTCGATGCTCAACGGCTTCCCGGCGGTCAGCCACGGCGTCAAGAATTGCCGTCGCATCATCGACGCACTGAACACGCCCGTGCAGGTGCGCCACGGCACGCCGGACGCGCGGCTGCTCGCGGAGATTACCTGCGCGGGCGGCTTTACGAGCTTCGAGGGCGGCGGCATCTCGTACAACATCCCGTACGCCAAGAACGTCTCGCTCGAGCGCTCGATCCGGGACTGGCAGTACGTCGACCGCCTCGTCGGGCTGTATGAGGAGAAGGGCGCGCCGATCAACCGCGAGCCGTTCGGGCCGCTGACCGGCACGCTCGTGCCGCCGTGCGTGTCGCATTCCGTGGCGGTGCTCGAGAGTTTGCTCGCCGCGGAGCAGGGAGTCAGGAACATCACCGTCGGCTACGGCCAGTGCGGCAACCTCGTGCAGGACGTCGCGGCCGTCGAGAGCCTGATGGAGCTGGTCGAGGAATATCTAAAGCGCTTCGGCTATGCGGACGTCGTGGTCACGACCGTGTTGCACCAGTGGATGGGCGGCTTCCCGGCGGACGAGGCCAAGGCGTTCTCGGTCATCTCGTGGGGCAGCGCCGCGGCGGCGCTGGCGCACGCGACGAAGGTGATCGTCAAGTCCCCGCACGAGGCGCTCGGCATCCCGACGATGGAGGCCAACGCGCAGGGGTTGCGCTGCACCAAGCAGATGATCCACATGCTCGGCGAGCAGCGGCTGCCCGAGATCGTGCTCGTCGAGGAAAAGAGCCGGATCGCGGCCGAGACGCGCTGCATCGTCGATAAGTGCCTCGAGCTCGGCGGCGGCGACGCGGCAAAGGGCGCCGTGCGCGCGTTCGCGGCGGGCGTGCTGGACGTGCCGTTCGCGCCGAGCCGATATAACGCGGGCAAGATGCTGCCCGCGCGCGATGACGACGGCGCGGTGCGGATCTTCGAGCCGGGCGCGCTGCCGCTGACGAAGGAGCTGCTCGAGTTCCACCGCGAGAAGATCGCAAGGCGCGGCGAAACCGAGCGGCGCAAGCCCTCGTTCCAGATGGTGATCGACGACGTGTACGCCATCAGCAAGGGGCGGCTCGTCGGCCGCCCGAAGCCGTGACGGCGGACAGTTTTTAAGCAAGCGGATAGTTTTTAAGCAAAAGGAGCGGTGCCCGATATGAAAATAGTGGACGTGATCTTGGCGCCCGCGCGCACGGGGTTCTTTTTCGACGACCAGCGCGCGATCAAGCTGGGCGCAAAAGCCGACGGCGCGGCCTATAAGGGCGAGCCGGTCACGCCCGGCTTTGCCGCGGTGCGGCAGCCCGGCGAGGCGATCTCGGTGCTGCTTGTGCTCTCGGACGGGCAGATCGCGCACGGCGACTGCGCGGCCGTGCAGTACAGCGGCGCGGGCGGCCGCGACCCGCTGTTTCTTGCGGCGGATTTCATCCCCGTGCTCGAGACGGCGGTCAAGCCGCTGCTCGTCGGCCGCGAGGCGGACGATTTTCGTGCGCTCGCCAATATGGTCGAGGGAATCGAACACGAGGGCAAAAAACTGCACACCGCGCTGCGGTACGGCGTGTCCCAATCGCTGCTCGACGCGGTGGCAAAAAGCAAAAAGCGGCTCATGTGCGAAATCGTGGCCGAGGAGTACGGCACAACCGTGTCGGAGCGGTTGATTCCGGTGTTCGCGCAGTCCGGCGACGAGCGGTACACGAACGCGGACAAAATGATATTGAAGAAGGTCGACGTACTGCCGCATGCGCTGATCAACAACGTCGAGAAAAAGCTCGGCTGCCGCGGCGAGCTGCTCGAAGAGTACGTGACGTGGTTGAAAAACCGCATCCTCGCGCTGCGCGCGGACGAGAACTACAGCCCCGTGCTGCACATCGACGTGTACGGCACGATCGGCGCGGCGTTCGGCGCGGACAACTACGGAGCGATGGCGGACTATCTGGCCCGGCTCGAGCGCGCGGCGCATCCGTTCCGTCTGCGTATCGAGGGGCCGATGGACGTCGAGGAGCGGGAGAAGCAGATCGACGCGCTCGCCGAGCTGGCGAGGCTCGTCGACGCGCGCGGCCTTATGGTCGAGCTCGTCGCGGACGAGTGGTGCAATACGCTCGAGGACGTGATCGAGTTCGCCGACCGCCGCGCGGGCCACATGCTGCAGATCAAGACGCCGGACCTGGGCGGCGTG
>CAZKGE010000272.1:0-2213 GCA_964552065.1 uncultured Oscillospiraceae bacterium
CCCGCCAAAGGGCCCGCGGCCCTTTGGAAACCCAACGAAAAAGAGACGTTAGGGGTGGCGCTCGGCTTCGGCCCCCTTGAGAATCCCTTTCTCAAAAAGCAGCCGATTCCGGCTGCTTTTTTATTGAAAGGCTTATACGCGAAAAACGGCCGGTATTTTAGGCCCCACCTCCGGCTCCCTGGGTTTCCAAAGGGGGTAACCCCCTTTGGTGGGGGCGCGGGGGTGAAACCCCCGCACCGTACCCCGCCCACAAAAAAACAGGGAACCGGTCTTCCGGTCCCCTGTCGCTTATCCGTTTGTTTTGTTCTTTGAGTTCCCTTACTCGATGACCTCGGCCACGACGCCCGCGCCGACGGTGCGGCCGCCCTCGCGGATGGCGAACCGGAGTCCCTGCTCGATCGCGATCGGCGTGATCAGCTTGATCTTCATCTCGATGTGGTCGCCAGGCATGACCATCTCCACGCCTTCCGGCAGCTCGATCGTCCCCGTCACGTCCGTCGTGCGGAAGTAGAACTGCGGCCGGTAGCCCGGGAAGAACGGCGTATGACGTCCGCCCTCCTCCTTGGTCAGCACGTACACCTTGCTCGAAAAATGCGTGTGCGGCTTGATCGAGCCGGGCTTGGCCAACACCTGGCCGCGCTCGATCTCCGTCCGCTGCACGCCGCGCAGCAATAAGCCGATGTTGTCGCCCGCGATCGCCTGGTCAAGAAGCTTTCTGAACATCTCCACGCCCGTGACCACCACGTTCCGTGTCTGCTCCGTCAGGCCCACGATCTCCACCGTCTCCTGCACCTTCACCGTTCCACGCTCGACCCTGCCCGTCGCGACCGTGCCGCGCCCCGTGATCGAGAACACGTCCTCCACCGGCATCAGGAACGGCTTATCCGAGGCGCGCTCCGGCGTCGGAATATAGCTGTCCACCGCGTCCATCAGCTCGAACAGGCACTGGCACTCCGGCGTTTCCTTGGCAACCTTGCCCGCCAAGAGCGCTTCCATGGCCCGCAGCGCGCTGCCCTTGACGATCGGGATGTCGTCGCCCGGGAACTCGTAGCTCGACAAAAGCTCGCGCACTTCCATCTCCACCAGCTCTAAAAGCTCCGCGTCGTCCACCTGGTCCACCTTGTTCATGAACACCACGATGTACGGCACGCCCACCTGCCGCGCCAAAAGAATATGCTCGCGCGTCTGCGGCATCGGGCCGTCCGCCGCGCTCACCACCAGGATCGCGCCGTCCATCTGCGCCGCGCCCGTGATCATGTTCTTGACGTAGTCCGCGTGCCCGGGGCAGTCCACGTGCGCGTAATGGCGCTTGTCCGTCTCGTACTCCACGTGCGCCGTGTTGATCGTGATCCCGCGCGCCTTCTCTTCCGGCGCCTTGTCGATTTCGTCGTACTTCATCGCCACGGCTTCGCCCTGCTGCGCAAGCGCCATCGTGATCGCCGCCGTCAGCGTCGTCTTCCCGTGGTCCACGTGCCCGATCGTGCCAATGTTTACGTGCGGTTTCTTCCTCTCGAATTTTGCCTTCGCCATTGTGGTTTTTCTCCTTTATGCTTTCGCTTTCATAAAATTTTTAAAAGTTATAGTTGTACTTGCCGAGCGCCTTCTCCGCCACGCTTGCCGGGACCTCCTCGTACCGCAAAAACTGCATCGTGAACGTGCCGCGCCCCTGCGTTCTCGAGCGCAGGTCCGTCGCGTAGCCGAACATCTCGGACAGCGGGCAGACCGCGTCGACAGCCTGGCTGCCGGAGCGCAGGTCGATACCGGTCACATGCCCGCGCCGTGCGGTAATGTTACCCATAATATCGCCCAAATACTCCTCCGGGACCAGGACCTCCACGCTCATCATCGGTTCGAGCAGCGCGCAGTCCGCCTTGGCGAGCGCGTCCTTGACCGAGAGAGAGCCCGCGATCGTAAACGCCAGCTCGGACGAGTCGACCTCATGGTACGAGCCGTCGAGCAGCGTCGCCTTGACGTCCACGACCTCGTAGCCGCCGAGGCTCCCGGTCTTGAGCGCCTCGCGGACGCCCTTGTCGACCGCGGGGATGTACTCCTTCGGGATCGCGCCGCCGACGACCTTGCTCTCGAACGCGTAGCCCGCGCCGGGCTGCTGCGGCGAGAATTCCACGATGATGTGCGCGTACTGGCCGTGGCCGCCGGTCTGGCGCACATAGCGCGTCTCCACCTTGACGGCGTTTTTGATCGACTCCTTGTAC
>CAZKGE010000273.1:0-2204 GCA_964552065.1 uncultured Oscillospiraceae bacterium
TGAAGACGTTCCGGCTGATGGGCAAGTACATGGTGCCTTCCAGCTACGTGCGCGATGACGGGCGTGTGGAGGTCGCGAAGTTCGACTGGAGCGAGGACGTGCGCGTGACCAACAGCGCGGCGGTCAAGCGGCTGGTCGTCTCCGCGGCGGCTGCCGGGGGCTGATCCGCGGGAGCCCCTTTGTAGGGGTGCGGTTGGTTCGGGCCGTCCGTCCGGCTCTGTGCGGCGGACGGCCGTTTCCTTTGCGTGACGGGGGACAGAATGTCTGCGAGGCTTACCACAATCGTTTGGGACACGAACGGCGGCACGCCTTCGTCGATCGCCAACTCGTCCTGCACCAATCCGCAGACGGCGACCAACCCGAACGGCGACGCTTACTCACTGTTCATGCCGGCCGCCCCCGCGCGGTCCGGATACGCGTTCATCGGGTGGCACAGCTGGGGCTCTCCGTATTACAACGTGCCGCAGCTCGTTTCGGCGTCGGACATCGTGCCCGGCCAAGACGTCGGGGAGCTGACCGTCACGCTGCACGCGCACTGGGCGTCGCTTGTCACGCTCGTGCCCAACGGCGGCACGGTCGAGAGCGAGCTCATTTCCGTGGAAAGCTCGTCGAACTACGGCGGGGCCAAGACGTACGGGTCGGCGCTGCCGCTGCCCGCGCGTACCGGTTACCGGTTTGACGGTTGGTGGACGGGGCTGGGCGTGACCTACCCGAGCGTCCCGGTCGATGCGGGGACCACGTGCATCGAGCAGGCGCACACGCTTTACGCGCACTGGTCGCTTGCGGTGGTTGTGACGGTCACGTTCGTGTGGAACGGCGGGAGTTCCGCTTCTCCGGCCACGGCGGAGTTCACGCTCCCGGCTTTCTACGGGGCTTTGCCCGCGGTGACGCGCGACGGTTACGCGTTCGCGGGCTGGTGGACGGCCCCGGCCGGCGGCACGCGGGTTCTGGCCGATTATCCGGTTCCGTCCGCCGATCACGCGCTGTACGCGCGTTGGACGGCGACAGGATCGGGCAGCGCGGATGACGTTTTCGTGTCGGCCGACGGGTGGGTTGACGTGACGCTGGCCAAGGTTGTCGCGTCTTTCCCCGCCGCGGTGCTTGACGTTTACAACTCCTGGCTGACGGCGGAACTGCGCGGGGCGCGGCTGGCGATCCTTCTTGAGGGCGTCATTGACGATTACCGGACGGCGACGGGCGCGTCCCGGCACCCCGTCGGGGAGCTGTCGGACGTGTCGGTGCCGGTGGCGTGCCTGCGGCCGCTGCTGAACACGGTGTGGTACAGCCTCGCCGTGGAGATGGGCATGCCGCAGGCGTCCGCGCTGGAATACCGGACGGCGTGGCTCGACGCGGGCGTGTTCCTGCGCGGGCTGTTCATCGAGCTGCGCACCGGCACGAGCCGGTATCTGGCTGAGGCGGGCTGCGCCGCGCCGACGTACGCGCGGCCTGCCGCCGCGGCCTCTTCCGGCGGCGGTTCCGCTTCCGGGGGCCGGACGGGCGTGATCAATTTGGGCTTGCCGCTTGGTTTATAACCGGGGGGACGTAAATGAAAGTGCATGTCGAAAGAAACGAAGGCTCTTCCGCGGCGCACGTTGTCGAGTGCCAGCAGGAAGGCGCGATCGCGGACATGGGGCGGAAGGTGGACGGCCTCGACAAGGCGGTGTTCCGGGGAAACGGGCAGCCGTCCCTTGTGTCGCAGACCGCGACGAACACCCAGGCGATCAACGCGCTGACGCGTTTGGCGTGGGTGACGCTGACGGCGGTGATCGGCGAGGCGGTGCTGTTGGTTTTCAGGCTGTTTACGGGGGGCGGTTCGGCGACCGCGCAAGAGCGCATGCTGTCGGAACTGGCCTCCGGGGTGCAGGCGTTGAACCGGGCCGTGGCGGTCCGGGAAATCAGGAAAGGCGGGCAAAATGAATAGCGCAGTGTTTGGCGGCCTCGTGCGTGCCGCGCTGGCCGCGGCGGGCGGTTGGCTGGTGAGCAAGGGTGTGGCGTCGGAAAGCGACGCGGCCGGGCTTGTCGAGTCCGGAGTCGAGTTCGTGGGCGGCGTGCTGAGCATCTTGGCGACCGTCCTGTGGTCGTGGTGGAGCAAACGGAAAGGTGGTGTGAAGTGAGTGTTGCGAAGAAAGCGTTGCCGGCGCGTCCGGCAAAGAAGGCGAAACCGGCCAAGGCGGCGAAAGCCGCGAAGGCTGTCGGGAACGCGG
>CAZKGE010000274.1:0-2176 GCA_964552065.1 uncultured Oscillospiraceae bacterium
TTAGCCATAGAATCCGTTGCGCCGGCTTTGCCGGCGCAACGGGTCGCCCTCGTCGGGGCGGTTTCCCTGCGCTCTTTGCCGCCCGGGAGCCCGAAGGGCGACAGGCAAAGAGTAAAATCCCGTCAAAAAACAGGTTTTTTGACGGCCGGCGCGGCGCGGCTGAACGGTTGCGCCGCTTTTTGCGCCCTGCTATAATGACAGAATACCGGATAAAAAGGGGGAGGGTGTCCATGGACCAGCACCGGCTTTTATCGGGACCGCTGCTCGACGGCAAGGGCCGCCTGTGCGAGGCGGGATACGGCACGTCGCTTATTCGGGAATACCGGCGCGACCAGGTGCGCGGCGGGCCGTTCCGGACCAAGGAGTGGGACTACTACCTCGTCTATAACGGCCGCTTCGGCCTTGCGCTCACGATCGCGGACAATTCCTACATGGGCCTGATCTCGGCGAGCTTCCTCGACTTTGAGAACGCGCGCGAAAAGACCGTATCGCCGATGTTCTTTTTCCCGGCGGGGAACACGCGCTTTCCGCCCGCCTCAGCCGCGGGCGACGTGTCCCGGCACGTCAAGGACGCGTACTGCGTGTTTTTGCACGAGAACGGCGGGCGGCGGCTAAAGGCCATGATTCCGGCGTTCGACGGCGGCGAGCCGCTGACCGCGGACGTGTTTTTAAGCGACGAGCCGCGGGACTCCATGGTGATCGCGACGCCGTTTGCCGAGAAGCCGACGGCCTTCTATTACAACCAGAAGATCGTCGGCATGCGCGCCGAAGGCCGCGTCTCGTATCGCGGCGCGGAGTACCGATTCGACAAGGCCGACAGCTTCGGCATGCTCGACTGGGGCCGCGGCGTCTGGACCTACGACAACACATGGTATTGGAGCGCGGGACACGGGCTGATCGACGGCCGCGTCGTGGGCTTTAATTTGGGCTACGGCTTCGGAGATACGTCCGCCGCTTCCGAAAACATGCTGTTCGTCGACGGAAAAGCGCACAAGCTCGACCGCTTGGAGTTCCACATCCCGCGCGATGCGTTCGGCCGCGACGACTACCTCTCGGAGTGGGCGTTTACGTCGAGCGACGGACGGTTTACCGTAACGTTCTCGCCCCTGCTCGACCGCGCCGCGTGCACGAAGGTCGGGCCGCTGCTGTCGGACCAGCATCAGGTGTTCGGGTATATGGACGGCACGATCGAATTGGACGGCGGCGAAACGATCGAACTCAACCACTTTCTCGCGATGGCCGAGAAGGTGCACAATAAATGGTGAGAGAATAACGGGGGGCCTGTTCGTGCGGCGGCATCGCCGCGCGGGCGGCGCGGAGGGACAGATGGCGTCAAAGAAGAAAATGGTGATCTGGGACTGGAACGGCACGGTCATCGACGATACGGAGCTGTGCTACGAGATCGCCAACCATATGCGCGTCGAGCGCGACATGGAGCCGCTCGACGGCGTGGACAAGTACCGGGACATATTCATGTTCCCGGTGCTGGAGTATTACAAGCGCATGGGATACACGTTTGAGACTGAATCCTACGAGGACATCGCGGTGGAGTTCACGGATATGTATCTCTCGCGCTTTCCGGAATGCGCGCTGCGAAGCGGCGTGCTGGACGTGCTGACCGAGATCAAGCGCCAAGGCCTGACCCAGGTGCTGCTGTCGGCGACCGGGCAGGAGCGGCTTAATGTGCAGGTGACGCGGTTCCCGCTTGCGGGCTTATTTGACCGCGTGCTCGGCACGCGCGACAACCTCGCGACCGGCAAGGTCGACGTCGCGCTCGCGTTCCTGCAGGAGACCGGCGTGCGGCCCGAGGACGTGCTCTTCGTCGGTGACACCGACCACGACTTCGAGGTCGCGCAGGCGATCGGCTGCGATGCTCTGCTGCTCACGAGCGGCCACCAGAGCGTGCCGACGCTCAGCCGCTGCTGCGTGCCCGTGCTCGACGACGTGGGGGACGTGCTGAAGTATTTATAAAGCGGGGACGTTGATGGTTCCGCCCTCATGATTTTGGAAAGGGGACGTTGGAGGCTCCGCCTCCAAGCCTCCGCCAAGGGCCTGAGGCCCTTGGAACCCGCAGGAAACTAGGCGGAACTATTGGGGATTCCAGAGGGGGTCGGAGCTGAGCGCCGCCTGCGGCGGATGAAGCGAAGCGCAGGCCCAGTGAGCAAGGAAGCACAGG
>CAZKGE010000275.1:0-852 GCA_964552065.1 uncultured Oscillospiraceae bacterium
GAGCGTGCGGCCGACCTCGCCCGCGCGGTCGTTCCACACGCGCGGCCCGCGCAGCCCAAAGCCGCTGTCCGCGATGTTGAACTGATGGCGATACCCCCAAGGGCCGCCCTGTGGCACCGACACGCCCTCGGCGCGGATGTTGCGGCCGCCAAGCTCGCTTTTTATGAAGCTCGAGATCGGACTGCCCTCGACGAACTTCGTCAGCACGAGGCACTCGCAGCCGAGCGACGAGGCGATGTTGAGCACGTTCGACTCCGCGCTCGTGCACTGCAGCTGGAACGTATGGCTCGTGTGGACCGGCTGCCGGTCGGCGGGCGTGATGCGCACGCCCATGCTCGTCGGGCTGGCGACGGCGTAGCGTTTTTTCTTATCCATAGCTGATCCCTCTGATTTCTCGATTTGTTGATACCGCCAGTATATTCGTTTTTTAATACATCTTCTATTAAAATCATGCTTGAAACATTTCCGTTATTGCTCTATCCTTAAGTTGGAGGGACGGACATGGAGACGATCCAGCACGTATTTCAGCAGCGGCAGCACATGCTGCTCGAAGACTACGAAATCTATCATTACAACGACAGCCGCGAGCTGCACGTCTCGCTGCATTTCCACGATTTCTACGAGTGCTACCTGCTGCTGTCCGGCAGCATCTCGTACCAGATCGACGACGCGACGTTTTCGATGAACCCGGGCGACCTGCTGCTCATCGGGCCGAACCAGCTGCACCGGCTGCTGCTGCAGGACCCGAACACGCCGTACGAGCGCATCGTGCTGTGGCTGTCGCGCGCGTTTGTAGAGCGGCTGTCCGCGCACGGCGCGGATTTGGCGTCCTGCTTCTTTGCCAAGCGGCGC
>CAZKGE010000275.1:862-2172 GCA_964552065.1 uncultured Oscillospiraceae bacterium
CTATTGGCGCTGATCGCCGCGTCGAACGACAGCGCGTTCGGACAGCGCGTCCTGTGCACCGCGCTCGCCGCCGAGCTGCTCGTGCTGCTCAACCGCGTCTGCCTTGCCCAGACCGGGCCGCACCAGCGCCCCGACGTACGCGTGAGCAAGCTCGCCGGCACGATCGCGTCGTACCTCGACGCGCACCTGGCCGAGCCCGTCTCGCTCGACGAGCTTGCCGAGAAGGTGTTCCTGTCCAAGTACCATATGGCGCGGGCGTTCCGCAAGGAGACCGGGGTTTCGATCTACCGCATGCTGATGCAGAAGCGCATGATCCGCGCGCGGGATTTAATCCGCGAGGGGCTGACGCTCACGGCCGTAGCCGAGCAGTGCGGCTTTGCCGAATACTCGGGCTTTTACAAGGCGTTTCGGAACGAATACGGCGTCTCGCCGCGCGAGTACGCCATAAGGGAGTAGCGATATGGATTTTTGCGTTCGCAGGGCCGAATTGGGCGAGGAGGCGCAGGCCACAGCGGTGCTGACCGCAACCTGGAAAACAGCTTACCGCGGCATCGTCGACGACGCGTTTTTGGACGCGCTCGCCGTCGACGAAGCGCGCCTTGCGCGCACGCGGGAGCAGATCGCGGCGGGCGGCGTATTCGTCGCGCTCGATGCGGAACGAATCGTCGGCGCCGCGCTGTTTGGCGAGGCTGTAAAGAAAACCCACCCGGGCTGCGGCGAACTGTACGCGCTCTACGTGCTGCCAGAATACCATGGCGCGGGGCTGGGGCGCAGGCTCGTCGACGCTATATGCGCCGAACTTGCCGCACGCGGCTTTCAGTCGATCGTTATCGGCTGCCTTGCCGACAACCCGTCGCGCGGTTTCTACGAGCGCCTCGGCTGCGAACTGAGCTGCGAGACGGTCTGCCGCATCGGCGGCAGGGATTATCCCGAGTGCATCTACACTCTCGCGCTGGCGGACAATGAACTGCCGCCCGCCAACGGATAGGCGGCCTCATGGCATATCTACACGCTCGCACTGGCGGACGGAGAGCGACCATAAGGTCATGTCGAAGCTGGCAGACCGGCAAAACGAATAAGAGGCCCGGCACTCAATCCGGGTCCTCTTTTTTTCGCCGCTTCCCCGTCACGCATCGCGGTGCGCGCGCATAGGATGGGGCGGGCGGGGCCGCGCCTATCAACCTGCGACGGGAGGCTACAAAGCATGCGTGACGGTCTGGAAACCATCGAAATCCTCGCAAAGCGAATTCTGGCGAGGGCGGTGCTGCCGCAGATGCAGCTTGTGTTTCAGGAGCGGTACGAGCAAAGCG
>CAZKGE010000276.1:0-2168 GCA_964552065.1 uncultured Oscillospiraceae bacterium
ATCCCGGTGATCGAGGCGCGGGTCAAACCGCTGCTGATCGGCCGCGAAGCGGACGATTTTCGCGCGCTCGCCGCGCTGGTCGAGGGAATCGAGCACGACGGCAAGAAGCTGCACACCGCGCTGCGGTACGGCGTCTCCCAAGCGCTGCTCGACGCGGTCGCAAAGAGCAAAAAGCGGCTCATGTGCGAGGTCGTGGCCGACGCGTACGGCACGGCCGTGTCGGAGCGGCTGATTCCGGTGTTCGCGCAGTCCGGCGACGAGCGGTACACGAACGCGGACAAGATGATATTAAAGAAGGCCGACGTGCTGCCGCACGCGCTGATCAACAACGTCGAGAAAAAACTCGGCTACCGCGGCGAGCTGCTCGAGGAATACGTATCCTGGCTGCGCGGCCGCATCCTTGCGCTGCGCGCGGACGAAACTTACAGCCCCGTGCTGCACATCGACGTGTACGGCACGATTGGCGCGGCGTTCGGCGCGGACAACTACGAGGCGATGGCGGACTACCTATCGAGGCTTGCGCGCGCGGCGCATCCGTTCCGCCTGCGCGTCGAGGGGCCGATGGACGCTGAGGAGCGCGGCCGCCAGATCGACGCGCTCGCGGAATTGACGCGGCTCGTCGACGCGCGCGGCATTGCGGTCGAGCTCGTCGCCGACGAGTGGTGCAACACGCTCGAGGACGTGATCGAGTTTGCCGACCGCCGCGCGGGCCACATGCTGCAGATCAAGACGCCGGACCTCGGCGGCGTGGGCAACACCGCCGAAGCGGTGCTGTACTGCCGCAAAAAGGGAATCGGCGCGTACCAGGGCGGCACCTGCAACGAGACCGACCGCTCGTGCCAGGTCTGCGTGCACGTCGCCATGGCGACACAGCCCGACCAGATCCTCGCCAAGCCCGGCATGGGCGTGGACGAGGGCTTCATGCTCGTCTACAACGAGATGCAGCGCATCATCGCGCTGCGCCGCGCGCTGCGGTAGGCCGTGCCCGCGCGCTAGAAAGGAGGGGCGAAATTTGCCAAGCCCGTTCCGGCTCCAGAAAAGCCATCTGTACAGCGTGTACTTCGCGCCGCGCGGCAGCGCGCGCATGGTCGAGCTCGGCATGCAGATCGCGCAGCTGTACCTTAGCCCGTTCGACAACCTGATCGGGCTTGTCGGCGAGGCCGGTTCCGGCAAGAGCATGCTGATTAAAGGCATGTTCCCCGGCCTCGAGCTGACCAACGACGACGGCGGCGTGAATATCCGGCCGCTGCCGATCCTCAACGACGACATGCCCACGTTCTACAACGCGCACACCTACCACATCGACGCGCACTTCGAGATCGCGTTTACGCAGCCGTTCGAGATCGCCGAGGCGGTACAGCGCGCCGTCGCCGGCGGCAAGCGCGTCGTGATCGAACACTACGACCTGCTCTATCCGTTTTTGCATACGAACGCGCACCTGCTCATCGGCATCGGCGAGGAGGTCATTATCACAAGGCCCACGCTGTTCGGCCCCGAGCCGGAGGACATCAAAAAGCTTGTGTTCCGTTCGTTCTACCACCGGCGGCAGGCGCACACCGCGGAGGATATCTGCGAGTTTTGCCTTGAGGAGCAGGGCATCACCGAACGCGATTTTGAGCACTCCGACGTGCGCCACGGCTTCATCCTCAGCTTTGAAAACGAGGTGCGCATCGATTTCGACGCGCTCGAAAAACGCATCGACTGGCACATCAAAAACGGCACGCCCGTTTCCTACTGCGACGATTCGCACGTCTATATCGGCGAGACGCGTCACCACTGCACCGGCCCGCGCGTGCACGTGTCCTCCGCCGCCGAGCTTGCCGGTTTCCGGCTCATGAAGCAGCTCTTTCCCGATCCCACGACCGGCCGCTACCTGCTCGTCGGCCTGCTCGGCGAAAACGCCGGCGCGCGCATCTCCGAGCTGAACCGGTTTACGTACGAGGGGTTATAGGAAGGGGACGGGGGGACGAGGGGACGGGAGGGTACGTTGGAGGCTCCGCCCCCAAACCTCCGCCAAAGGGGGAGACCCCCTTTGGAAACCCGGATAATTGTTGCGATTTTATGTTTTATAGGCAAAGATCCTTTTAAGCCCAACAAAAGCGGCCGTTTCCGGCCGCTTCAGCCTGTCAAAGAACCCGATTTCAGAGAACTAAAATCGGGTTCTTTCC
>CAZKGE010000277.1:0-2149 GCA_964552065.1 uncultured Oscillospiraceae bacterium
ATGCCCATGGCCGTCAGCCACTCGGCATAGTTCTGCTCGTACTCCTCCAGCGTGATGTAGTTCTCGTGGAGTTTCTGATACTTGAACCGCAGGTTGGAAACGCCGCAGGGCGCGTACTGGCCTTCGAAGATATCGAGCTTCGAGGCGACGAAGAACGCCGGAGCGATATAGTAGGGAACGACAATCGCGTTTTCGATCAGCATGGCCTCGGCCTCGGCGAACGCGGCGTAGCGCGGCGCGGTCTCGGGGATCTTCTTGGCCTCGTCGACCTTGGCGTAATAGGCCTGCATGAGCGCGGTCATCTCGTTCTCGCTGCCCGCAAACATGCAGTAATCCATGTCGTTGTAGGAGTTGCCCTTGTAGATGCCGTCCGTGACGGAATCGTCGGCCGCAAACGGAGCCGTCCACGTCGACGGGTCCTCATAGTCCGCGCCCCAGTTGCAGCGCATGAAGCCGTACATGCCGTTGCGGCGCACCTGCGTCAGGAAGCTCTCGGCCGGGCCCGCGTAGAGCACGCACTCGATGAAGTCCGTGCCGAGCACTTTCTCGAGCTGCTGCTTGAGCAGCACGACCTCGTTCTCCCAGTCGCTCTGATCGGAGCGATAGCCGAGCACGACCTTGACGGGCAGCTTTACGCCCGAGGCCTTAAAGTCCGCGATCGCCGCCGCCTTATACTCCTGCGCCTTGGCTTCGTAGTAGAAGTACTGGTCGACGTTGGCAAACTGCGGCAGCACCGAGTAGTCCGTGCCGTCGACGGAGGTGAACGTGCGCGGCGTGATCGTGCGCTGCGTCACTTCCTTGCGCGCGGCGTCGTCGGGCTCGAGCGCGTACATCGAGTAGTCGCGGTTGAACGCGCTCATGATCGCGTGCCTGAAGTTCGCGTTGGCGACGGCCTTCTGCCAGTTGTCGGGCTCCCAGCCGGAATCCTTCCAGATCTTGAGGCGCTCGGCGTTGCCCTCCGCGGGGCGGAAGTTGAAGCAGTAGTAATACGAGTAATCCGGGACGGCGCGGTCCTTGCTCAGGTACTGCGGATAGTTCGCCTTCCACTCGTCCACGATGCTGTTGGGGATCTCCGCATAGCTGATCTCGCCGCGCAGCACCATCGTGGGCGCCAGCGTCGTCGCCTCCGTGTTGTAGATGCGCTCGATCCGGTCGATGTAGACGTGCTCGGCGTCCCAGTTGTTGACGTTCTTTTCGTAGATGTGCTTCACCTGCGGCTCAAACTCGGTGAGGATGAAGCTGCCGCAGTAGTACAGCTTGGTGTTGTCCGTGCCGAAGGTGAGGCCCAGCTCGTCGAGCTGCGGGCCGTAGGCCGGCATATAGCACACATAGGTCAGGCAGGTCGGGAAGAACGGATACGCGTCGACCGTCGTATAGGTCAGCGTGTAATCGTCCACCGCCTTGACGCCGACGATCGAGAAATCCGCGCCGGAATCCTTGGCAAAGCCCTCCACGCCCTCGCCCAGCGTGTCGTAGTACGCGCTGACCTGGTCGTAGTAGTCGGAGGCCCCGGCGATTAAATCGAGAATCATGTAGTCCGTGCCGGACTCGTTTTTCGGATCGCAGACGTACTTGGCCGCGTCGACAAAGTCCTTAGCGGTCACTTCGGCAATCTCCTTGCCGGTGTTGTCATACCACTTCACGCCCTGACGCAGATGGAACGTCCAGGTCAGGCCGTCGGCGGAGCATTCCCAGGTTTCGGCAAGGCCCGGGATCAGCTTCGCGTGGGAATCGTACTCGACAAGCGTGTCGATTACGTTCGCGGCGACCTGCTGCTCCCATGTCGAGCCCTCGATGAGGTAGTTGAGGCTCGCGACCTCGGAAGCGTACAATGCGGAATACACAGCCGGCTCCGCCGGCTCGGTCGCTTCACTCGCGGCGGGCGCGGCCGTGGCTTCGGTACCTTCGGAGGGAGTCGCCGCCGTGGGCGTTTTCTGGCAGCCTGCAAAAGCGGTCAGAACAAGCAGCATTGTCAACAGCATGGAAACGATACGTTTTGACATGATTTCTCTCCTTTTCTCGAAATTAAAGTGTTTACTGACATGCATCCGTCTGCGGATACTAATATAATAAATGGTCTACGAAATATAGTCAACTTCGACTTGCATGTATTCGGAAATTCGTGTACTTTTTATATAACAAACGGGCC
>CAZKGE010000278.1:0-2134 GCA_964552065.1 uncultured Oscillospiraceae bacterium
AGCTCCCGCCAATTCGCAGGGGCGCTGCCCCTGCACCCCGCCAAAGGAACAAGTCCCTTTGGAAACCCGAAGGAACGGGCACGAAACCTGGTATCCTGCAGAAAGGGATTCTCAAGGGACGTGTCCCTTGAGCGGGTGTTTGAGGGCGGAGCCCTCGATATTAAAAACCAGCGGCGGCCGAACCGGCCGCCGCTTCTCTATGCCTTCCGTTTCCCAAGCTTACGCTTTCACGTAATCCAGCACCAGAATCCGGTCCTCGCCGAGCGAGGCGGGCGTGAGCGTTACCTCGCTGCCGTTGACGCGGTGGATGTTACAGTTGACCGCATTGCGGATCAGCGGCTCGATCGGCGCGAGCACGTCGATCGTGCAGGCTTTCGTGCGGTAATGCATGGGGATGAACACGCGCGGGCCGAGCAGGTTGGCAATGTTGCGGGCCTCGTCGGCGTCGATCGTGTAATACCCGCCGATGGGGCAGAGCAGCACGTCGACGCGGCCGATTTCGGCGACGGCGGCCGCGTCGGGCGCGTCGCCGAGGTCGCCGAGGTGCGCGACGCGCAGGCCGTCGATCTCAAACACGAACACGAGGTTCGGGCCGCGCTTTTTGCCCTGTTCGCGGTCATGCCAGGTCTGCACGCCGGTGACGCGGCAGCCGCGCACGTCGAAGGCGCCGGCGCTGTCGATCACGGCCGGCTGCCCCGCGACGGCGGCGAGGTAATTATGGTCGTGATGCGCGTGGCTGACGGTGACGGCGTCGGCCTCGATACCGTGCAGTCGGTATCCCGACTGCGGATCGCACGGGTCCGTCAGGATGCGGACCCCGTCCGTGCCTGTCAGCAGAAAACAGGAGTGTCCGTACCAGCGAAGCTTCATAGCAAGGCTCTCCTTTCGGGCGCTATATAATCGAAGAATATGCGCGAAATCGCGTCGCAGACCCCGCCGCTTTCGGCAATGACGGCTGCGCGGCCGCGCGGGGGTATGCCGTGAAACATTCCAAGCGCGGCGCGCTCGGCTGCGGGCAGCCCGACGCCGCCAAAGGGCAGGCAGAGGGCCAGGAGCAGTGCGCGCTGCACGCCCGCGGCGTCGGGGCAGCCGCAGCCCGCATGCCGCGCGTATGCGCGCATCCGGTTGAGCGCATGGCTGCCGAGATCGCTGTCCGGCATCGGCAAAACCGTCACGACCTGTGCGGCCGCGGCGGCGTAGAACGCGCGGTCTAAAGTAAACAGCAGCCAGCCGTTCCGAACGCGTGCGGTCGAAACGCTTGTCGCGCCGAGCACGCGCGGGAACGGCTTTGTCATGGCCAGTTTCGCCGCGAGCGCGTCCGCGTCAAGCGGCGGCGGCACATACACGGCTGCGGCGGCGCCGCGCGCCGGCACGCGCACATCGCGCGCGGAAAACGGCGCGCCCAGCCCCTCCGCGATCGCCGTTTGAATGGCCTGCGGAAGATCGGGTATCATGGATGCAGTCTATCCGAAGCGCGCGGCCGTGTCAATCCCGCCCGCGGCCCCGCCGCGCGGATTCCCTGAAATTCCTGTTTCGCCGGGCCATGCGATGTGATATACTGTGCATAGAAAAGGGACCTTGGCAGGGCGCATTTTGAACGCGGGGGACGGCCATGGAACAGAAGAAACTGCATTTTACGATCACGATCCGCGTTTACGGCGAGGAGAAATGCTTCGGACCCGGCATTGCGGAGCTGCTTGAACGCATTGAGCGGCTCCGGTCGCTGCGCAAGGCGACGATCGAGATGAACATGGCGTACAGCAAGGCCTGGAAGATCCTCAAGACCGCCGAGGAAAACCTGGGCTTTCCGCTCCTGATCTCCAGCACGGGCGGCCGCGGCGGTGGCGGCGCGCGGCTCACGCCCGACGCGGAGCGGTTTTTGCAGTCGTACCGCAGGTTTGAGGAGGCCGTGCGCGGCTACGCGGACGAGGCGTTCCTCGAGATCATCGGCTAGGCGGTCGGCCGCGCCTGCGCGGCCGCATGCAATTTGCCACGCTGCGGATACGCGGCGGCCATATTTGATCTTGACACAGGATTTGCCGCGTGGTATAGTACTCTTTGCCGCTTTAATGCGGCGTATCGCGGGGTAGAGCAGTTGGTAGCTCGTCGGGCTCATAACCCGGAGGTCGTTGGT
>CAZKGE010000279.1:0-2108 GCA_964552065.1 uncultured Oscillospiraceae bacterium
GCCCACACTCCCTTGCTCACTGGGCCTACGCTTCGCTTCATCTGCCACAGGCGGCGCTCAGCGCGGCCCCCCTATCAAAGGGACTAGTCCCTTTGGAATCCCATATTGGGTAGGCAGATAACTCCGCCGCCCCCTGCGGGTTTCCAAAGGGGTTAGCCCCTTTGGCAGGTGCTCGAGGGCAGAGCCCTCGAACATCCTCCCCCTTCCCCCCCAAAAAAACATCAGCCCCGCATATCGCGGGGCTTTCGTTTTGTCGTGCACCTGCCGCTCAGATGCGCGGCACAAGGAAGCCGCCGCCGGCGAGCGGGAGCGAGCGGCTTGCGAGCCACGCGTTGCCCTCGAGGCTGGAGTCGTAATAGAGCGTATTGCCGTTGCCGATGATGTTCGAGAGCGACTCGTCCGCGCTGGTTAAAACGCCGATATTCGTCTCGCCGGTGAGCGTCCACGTGCTGCCGGCGTCGAGCGAAACGCTGACGCAGCGGAAATCGTCCGCGACGATGTTGCCGGTATAGGCGCTGCCGCCGGTCAGGGCGAGCGCCAGCGTGCCCGCGCCGATAGAAAGGTCGCCGGTCAGCTGCTGCGTTTTGAGCGTGAGCGCGAACGTGCCGGCGCTCATGGAGAGCGGGGTATTGTCGGCGGCGGAAAACAGGCAGTTCTCGAGCGTCAGCGAGCCGCCCTGCTCCGCGCCGTCGTCCGGCGTATACACGATTCCGGAAGCGCCGATGACCTCGCAGCCGGACAGGCTGACGCTGCCCGCGCCGCAGACGGAGACGCTGTTGGACAGCGTTGCGCGCAGCTTGGCCTGGCGCAGCGAAACGCCGCCCGCCGCGAATATGGCGGGCGAGGAACCGCCGTCGGTCGTGACGTTGCAGTTGGCTCCCGCGATGCTGCCGCCGTCGGCGGCGACGAGGCCCGCGGAGGAGGCGTTGCTTGTGACGATAAACGAGTTGTCGAGCTGAATTTCGGAACCCGCCCCGACGCTGCTGACGCCGTCGGCGCAGAAGCCGTTGGTCGTGACGGTGGCGTTGCCGAGCGCGATGAACCCGCCGCCGGCCGCTGCGACCGCCGCGTTGACGCCGCTGTACCGGCAGGCCGACGGGTCGGTCGCGTCGCCGGTCTTCTGGATGTCGACGTCCGAGAGCGAGATGCGGCCGCCGCCGGTGCAGAGCACGGCATTCTCGTCGGGCGAGACGGCCTTGTGCGCGCTGCCCTGCTGCTGAATCTCCTCGCCGTCGGACGAGAACGCGCCGATGCGCGTGAAGATCACGCCCGGCGACGCGGTCTGGCCGGAGGCGGTGCCGTCCGTGGTTCCGGGCGCGGGCGAGGGCGAAGCGTCCCGGCCCATGCGCGCGCAGCCGGTGGCCAGCAGCAGCGCAAGAAACAGGGGGATCGCGCGGAATTTCATGATGGTTACCCACCTCTCTTTTCGACTCGTCCGGCATTGGAAGCCGTTGGTTTTTTTCAGTATGCCGTCCGTTTATGACGTCAGCGTGTCGTGCGTATGAACAGTTCCAAAACAACGACAGATATTGTCATTTCCGGAGCAGCCATACGCTGCAGTCCGCCGTGTCGATGCGTTCGTACGCGCGGCCGTATGCTGCGGACAAATACGCGGCCAGCTCGTCCGCGCCGCCCGGGCCGTAGCTCATGCCGACGCCCTCGGGCACGGACACGATCATGTCCGGCAAAAGGCCGGGGTGAAGCGCATAGTACGCTTTCAGCCGCTCCGTGTACGGGGAGTGCCACACCGACGGCGTCGCGGGCAAAAGGTCCGTGCAGAGGTACCCGAACGGCAGCATCGAGGACACGACGACGCTGCCCGCTTTGGGCGCATAAGCTTGGATCGTGCCGACGACGGACGCGTACTGCGCGGCGGAATCCATGGTCGTGACGATGCCCTTGGCCGGGCCCGCGGCGAGCGCCGTGTCAAGCTTAACCAGCGGCGCGTCGCGGTGCACGCCCGCGATGCGGAACGCCGACACAAAAAGGAGCGCAGAAAACGCCGCGGCGTATACGGCCGCGCGGCCGTATCGCGTCCCCATCGGCAGCGCAGAGCGCGACGCGTAGAGCACCGTCGCGGCCGAGCACAGGATCAGCGGAAAGCTCGA
>CAZKGE010000280.1:0-2090 GCA_964552065.1 uncultured Oscillospiraceae bacterium
TGCCGGCGGGCGACATCGGCGTGGGCGGCCGCGAGATCGGCTACCTGTTCGGCCAGTACCGCCGCATCAAGGCCAGCTACGAGCCCGGCGTGCTCACCGGCAAGGGCCTGCCGTTCGGCGGCAGCCTGATCCGCCCCGAGGCGACCGGCTTCGGCGCGACCTATTACGTCAACGAGGTGTTCAAGCACGAGCACGACACGTTCGCGGGCAAGACGTTCGCGCTGTCCGGCTTCGGCAACGTCGCCTGGGGCGCCGCGATGAAGATCGCCGAGCTCGGCGGCAAGGCCGTCACGCTCTCCGGCCCCGACGGCTATATCTACGATCCCGCGGGCATTACGGGCGAGAAGATCGATTACCTGCTCGTCATGCGCAACAGCGGCCGCGACAAGGTCAAGGACTACGCCGACAAGTTCGGCTGCGAGTTCCACGCGAACGAGAAGCCCTGGGGCGTTAAGGTCGACGTGGTCATGCCCTGCGCGACGCAGAACGACGTCAATCTCGACGAGGCCAAGAAGATCGTCGCCAACAAGGTCAAGTACTACGTCGAGGTCGCCAACATGCCGACCACGAACGAGGCGCTCAAGTTCCTCCTGGACCAGAAGAACATGATCGTCGCGCCGAGCAAGGCCGTCAACGCCGGCGGCGTGGCCACCAGCGCGCTCGAGATGAGCCAGAACTCCATGCGCTATAGCTGGACCGCCGAGGAGGTCGACGCAAAGCTCCACCAGATCATGAAGAACATCCACGACGCGTCCGCCAAGGCGGCCGAGCAGAACGGCCTGGGCTACAACCTCGTCGCCGGCGCGAACATCGCGGGCTTTATCAAGGTCGCCGACGCCATGATGGCGCAGGGTTTGATCTGACGAAAAGCGATTAGGAACAAGTAACGAACAGGGCGTCCGCAGTTGCGGACGCCCTGTTTTTGTTGCAGGGGCCTTGCCCCCGCACCCCACCAAAGGGACACGTCACTTTGGAAACCCATTCTGTTCGTCCAGCCCTCCTGCGGGTTTCCAAAGGGGGTTTCCTCCTTTGGTAGGGGGGCCAAAGCCGAGCGCCGCCTGTGGCGGATGAAGCGAGGCGAAGGCCCAGCGAGCAAGGGAGCGCAGGCCTAAAGAGGCGTGCGCGACCATTGCGAACTGTGGGACTGGGGACAAAGTCCCCAACGTTCCCATTTTCAGTGTCCTCAGTCACCGTCCGTTTTCAGTTTCATCCGCCGCACCACCCGCGCCGTCGGCCGCAGGGACAGCCTCGTCCGCTCCGTCCGCGGCCGCCGCGGGCGGTTCATCGAACGAGAGCTTGCCGGCCTTTATGAAGAAGTACACGCCCGCGATCAGCACCGGTATACCGGACAGCAGCCCCATGCACAGCGGGCCGACGACGGGGTTGTAGCCGGGCAGCGTGAACAGCAGGGGCAGCCCCGCGATCGCGTTGATGCCGCTGTGCGCCATGGCGGCGGGAATTACGCTTTTTGACTTGAGCGTGATATACGACTCAAACGCGCCGAACAGGATGCAAAACAGCGTCATGAGCGCAATGCCGAGGTACGGGTAACCGGCGTAGTCCAGGCCGTAGTTGTGGCCAAGCGCGATCATCGGCGCGTGCCAGACGCCCCAGACGAGGCCGGAGAGCAGGACCGCGCGGCGCGTGGACATGCGCTTGGTCAGCCGCGGCAGCAGGAACGCGCGCCAGCCGAGCTCCTCACCGAGCGTCGGGATGATGTTGATGATCGGCCCGATCAGGATCGCCATCGCGGTCTGGGCGAGAACCACGGTGAGCAGTGTCTGGTCGGTCGCGTCGGGCACGGATGACCGCAGCATCGAAAACGCCGTGTCAAACTGACCCGGATACACAAGGAAATACAGCGCGCCGCCGACCAGCACGAGCAGCGCGGGCAGAAAATACGCCAGCAGATACGATTTGGCGTTCCCGCGAAAACGCGGCCGCAGCAGCATGTTCCGAAAGCCCTCTTTCGTAATCAGCCTTGTCAGGATGGACGAAAGCGCGGGGAAGAGCATGCAGCCCATCAGCACGATGTTGAAGACGGGCGAGCCGTATTGCAGGCCAAGCATCAACGCGATGCCGATCAGCCC
>CAZKGE010000281.1:0-2060 GCA_964552065.1 uncultured Oscillospiraceae bacterium
GCTGGTACAGCGGCACGGCGGACGCCATCTATCAAAACCGCGAGTTTGTCGACCAATACGACCCCAAGTATGTGTTGATCCTCTCGGGCGACCACATCTACAAGATGGACTACGCAAAGATGCTCAAAGCGCACATCAAAAACGGCGCTGCCGCGACGATCGCGGTGCTGCCCGTGCCGATGAAGGAGGCGCACCGGTTCGGCATCATGGAGACCGACGAGAAGCTGCGCGTCACGGCGTTTGCGGAAAAGCCCGAAAAGCCCAGGTCCAACATGGCCTCGATGGGCATCTATATCTTCGACTGGCCGCTGCTCAAGGAGTTCATGGAGCGGGACGAGCGCGACCCGGAGAGCGAGAACGATTTCGGCAAAAACATCATCCCGGCCATGCTCAAAGCGAACGTGCCGATGTACGCCTATGCGTTCAACGGGTACTGGAAGGACGTCGGCACCGTGCAGAGCCTGTGGGAGAGCAACATGGACCTTGTTTCCGACCCGCCCAAGCTCGACCTCAACGACCCGCTTTGGCGCATCTACAGCCGCAACCCCGTGATGCCGCCGCACTACGTCGGCCGCGGCGCGGTGGTGACGCAGAGCCTTGTGACCGAGGGCTCGCGCGTGTTCGGCCGCGTCGAGCACAGCGTCTTGTTTGCGGGCGTCACGGTGCAGAAGAACGCGCGCGTGGTCGACTCGATTTTAATGCCCGGCGCGTTCGTTTCCGCGGGCGCGGAGGTGTACAAGTCGATCGTCGGCGAGAACTCCAACATCGGCGAGAACGCGGTGATCGGCGGGAGATTGCGCGACGGCGAGAGCGTGGACAACTGCTTGACGGGCGACATCACGCTGGTCGGCAACGACGTATGCATCCGCGGCGGCGCGTATCTGCCGCAGGGCGCGATCGCCAACGACAACTGGTTCTGCAAGGAGGCCGCGCTATGATCAGCGACGCGTTCGGGCTCATCTACACGGGCGAGGACAATCCGAAGCTGCGCGATCTGACGGTGTCGCGCGCGGTGGCGGCGGTGCCGTTCGGCGGGCGCTACCGCTGCATCGACTTTCTGCTCTCGAGCCTCGTCAACTCCGGCGTGTCGAGCGTCGGCCTCATCACACAGAAGAACTACCACTCGCTGATGGACCACCTCGGCTCCGGCAAGGAATGGGACCTGCACAGAAAGCGCGAGGGGCTGTTCATGATCCCGCCGTTCCAGACCAAGGAGAACACCGGACTGTACCGCGGCAGCGTGGACGCGTTCCGCGCGTGCCTGGGCTTTGTGCGCCGATGCCCGCAGCAGTACATGATCCTCTCCGGCAGCCACACGATATTCAACTTAACGTTCGGCGACATGCTGCAGCAGCACATTGACACGGGCGCGGACATCACGCTCATGTACAACGAGAGCGAGAAGTTCGACCCCGAGGACCAGAACAAGGACCTGCGCTTCACGCTCGCGGACGACGGCCGCATCATCGGGATCGAGCTCGACCCTTACAAGCCGCGCGCGCCGTTCCAGAGCTGCGACCTCATGGTCATGGACAAGCGCCTGTTCGTCGAGACCGTGGAGGCGGCCTACGCGCGCGGAGACATCAACTACGTGCGCGACGTGCTCGTGCGCCGCGCGGGAGAGTTCGTCTGCTACGGCTACCGCTACGACGGCTACGTTGCGCGGCTCAACTCCGTCAAGAGCTTTTTCGACCACAACATGGCGCTGCTCGACCACAGCGTGCGGGCGGACCTGTTCAACAGCGAGCACCCGATCTACACGAAGGTAAAGGACGAGGTGTCCGCCAAGTACGGCAGGAACGCGCGCGTGTCGAACGCGATGCTTGCCGACGGCTGCGAGATCGACGGCTCGGTTGAGAACAGCATCCTGTTCCGCGGTGTGCGGGTGAAAAAGGACGCGGTCGTGCGCGACTCGATTCTGATGCAGGGCGTCGAGATCGGCGAGGGCTGCGCGCTCGACCACGTGATCATCGACAAGGGAGCGCGGCTGCAGCCCGGCCGCACGCTGATCGGCTACGACAGCTTCCCCATCATCCTGCGCAAAAACGCGGTGGTATAGC
>CAZKGE010000282.1:0-2052 GCA_964552065.1 uncultured Oscillospiraceae bacterium
CGCGCCCGCGGTCGCGCTCGAGCGGCGCATCAACGAGGCGCGCGCGCATTTTGCGGCGCTGTTCGGGCATCCGGACGGCGACGTGGTCTTCACGTCCGGCGGCACGGAGTCGAACAACATGTCGGTTTTCGGCGCTCCGCCCGCCGGCCGCGGCAAGAAGCGCATCGTGACCTCGGCGGCCGAGCACGCGTCGGTGTACGAAGCGTGCCGCCTGCTCGAGGAAACGGGCGGGGCCGAAGTCGTCTATCTCGCCACGGACAAGACCGGTGCCGTCGACATGGACGCGCTTTCCGCGACGCTGACGCCGAACACGTCGTTCGTCTCCCTGATGCACGTCAACAACGAGACCGGTGCCGTGACGAACATCTTTGAAGCCTACGCGCGCATCCGCAGGCTCGCGCCGCAGGCGGCGTTCCATGTCGACGGCGTGCAGGCGTTCTGCAAGCAGCCGTTCGCGCCGCTGCCCTGCGATTTGTACGCCGTCAGCGGGCATAAGTTTCACGCGCCGAAAGGGATCGGCGCGCTCTATATCCGGCGGGGGCTGAAGTTTTCCGGCACGCAGATCGGCGGCGGGCAGGAGCGCGGCTTCCGCTCCGGCACGCTCAACGCGCCCGGCATCCTCGGTATGGACACGGCGCTCACGATCTACCAGCGGAACCAGGCGGAGTTCGTGCAGACCATGCGCGCGTGCAAGCTGCGGCTCTATGAGAACCTGCTTGGCTCGCTCCAGGACGTGGTCGTCAACGGCCCCGCGCCCGCCGTCGGCGCGCCGCACATACTAAACCTGTCGTTTCTGGGCGTGCGCGGCGAGGTGCTGCTGCACTCTCTCGAGCAGGCCGGCGTCTACGTCTCCACCGGCTCCGCCTGCTCGGCAAAGAAAAAGGGCAAGAGCCGCGTGCTCGCCAGCCTCGGCGCGTCCGCCGGGCGGCAGGAGAGCGCCGTCCGCTTCTCGTTCTGCCCGATGAATACGCCGGCCGAGATGGACGAAGCCGCGGGCACGATCGCCGAGCACGTGCAGAAGCTGCGGCGTTACCAGAGGAGGTAGAATTTTTGATGGAACCGGTATTGCTCGTCCGCTACGCGGAGATTCACTTAAAGGGGCTGAACCGCCCGTTCTTTGAACGCGCGCTGGTGCGCGAGATTCAGCGCGCGCTCGCCCCCGCGCCGGTGCGCGTCGTACGCGAGCAGGGGCGCGTATTCGTATACGGCCTGCCGCAGGACGCGCTCGGACAAGCCGCCGATAGGCTTTCGCGTGTGTTCGGCATCCATTCGGTCAGCCCGACCGTCTCGTGCGAGAAGGACTGGGCCGCCGTCGAGCGCGCCGCGGTCCGGCTGATGCAGGAAACGCTCGAGCCCGGGCAAAAGACCACGTTCAAGGTGTTCGCGCGGCGCGCGGACAAGCGTTTCCCGCTGCGCTCGGACGAAATCTGCGTGGAGCTCGGCCACAGGCTGCTCACCGAATTTCCGGACCTGTCCGTGGACGTGCATTCCCCCGAGCTGCGCGTCGGCGTCGAGATCCGGCAGGAGAACGCGTTCGTGTACACGCGGGAGATCGCGGGCGCGGGCGGCATGCCCGTCGGCACGAACGGCCGCGCGATGCTGCTCATATCCGGCGGCATCGACAGCCCCGTGGCGGGGTATATGATCGCCAAGCGCGGCGTCTCGCTCTCGGCGGTCCATTTTTACAGCTACCCGTACACGTCCGAGCGCGCGCGCGACAAGGTCGTCGACCTTGTGCGCATCGTATCCGGCTACGCGGGGCCGGTCCGGCTGCACCTCGTGCCGTTTACGGACATTCAGCTCGCCATCCACGAAAAATGTCCGTCGTCCGAAACCACGATCCTGATGCGCCGGCTCATGATGCGCATCGCGGAGAGGTTTGCGCTTTCGGACGGCTGCCAGGCGCTCGTTACCGGCGAGGCGATCGGACAGGTCGCGAGCCAGACGATCGAGAGCCTGACCGTGACCGGCGACGCGGTCACGCTGCCGGTGTTCCGGCCGCTGATCGGCTTCGACAAGGAGGAAATCATCGACCGCGCCAAGGCCATCGGC
>CAZKGE010000283.1:0-2034 GCA_964552065.1 uncultured Oscillospiraceae bacterium
CGAGGCCGCTCGCGCCGAGCGTCGTATGCGGGTAACTGTCCCAGTAGCGCTTGATGTGCACGATGCCGTCGGCGGCGCACGCGTTATACGCGGTGTCCGTCGTAAAGCCGAAGCCGTCGAGTATGATGAGCGCGGTGATGTCCTTCATCAGTAGTTGACCACCTTGGCAAATTCGTCAGCCTTTAAGCTCGCGCCGCCGACGAGGCCGCGGCCCCTCCCCAATGACACGATGTCTCGGCGATCTCCTCGCCGTACACGCCGGAGACCGCGCTGCGGACCACCGCGATGGTATCGTTCGCGTCCTGCGGGGTCGCGGTCCGGCCCGTGCCGATCGCCCAGATGGGCTCGTACGCGATCACGATCTTTTGCACCTCCGCGGCCTCGACGCCGGCAAGGGCCGCAACGGTCTGCTTGGACACGATCGTATTCGTCACGCCGTTCTCGCGCTGCTCGAGCGTCTCGCCCACGCAGACGATCGGCGTGATCGCGGCCGCAAGCGCGGCCTTTAGGCGCTTGTTGACGGTCTCGTCCGTCTCGCCGAAGTACTGCCGCCGCTCGCTGTGGCCGATGATGGCGTACTCGACGCCGAGGGCGTGCAGCATCTCGGCCGAAACCTCGCCCGTAAACGCCCCTTTGGGCGCCCAGTGCACGTTCTGCGCGCCGAGGCGCACGTTCGTGCCGGAAAGCAGCCGGCCCACCGCCACAAGGTCCGTAAACGGCGGGCAGACGACCACGTCGCAGCGCGCGTCCCGAACCAGCGGGATCAGCGCGAGCACGAGCTGCTCGGCTTCGTCCGGCACGAGGTTCATCTTCCAGTTCCCGGCAATGATCGGTCTTCTCATATCGTCCACCGCCTCCGTCACCTGTCGTTGAGCACGGCGATGCCCGGCAGCTCCTTGCCCTCGAGGTACTCGAGCGTCGCGCCGCCGCCCGTCGAAATATGCGTCATCCTGTCCGCATAGCCGAGTTTTTTGACCGCGGACGCGGAGTCGCCGCCGCCGATGATCGTCGTGCCGCCGCACTCGGCGCAGGCCTTGGCCACCGACTTGGTGCCCTCGGCAAACGCCGGAAACTCAAACACGCCCATCGGCCCGTTCCAGATGACGGTCTTGGCCTTGCAGATTTCTTCGCGGAACAGCGCGGCCGTCTTCGCCCCGATGTCCATGCCCATAAACCCGTCCGGGATCTTGTCCGAGTCGACGGTCATATGCTCCGCCTCGGCCGCAAACTCCTTGGCCACGACCGTGTCGACGGGCAGTATCAGGTTGACACCCTTCTCCTTCGCCGTCGCCATCAGCCCCGCGGCAAGGTCGACGCTTTCGGCGTCGAGCACGCTCGTGCCGATATTGTAGCCCTTGGCTTTAAAGAACGTGTACGCCATCGCGCCGCCGATGATCAAAGAGTCGCACTTATTGAGCAGGTTCGTGATTACACCGATCTTGTCGGAGACCTTCACGCCGCCGAGGATAGCCACAAGCGGCCGCTCCGGGCTCTCGAGCGCCTTGCCGATGATCGCAAGCTCCTTGCCGATGAGATACCCCGCCACGGCCGGCCGGTACGCGGCCACGCCCGCGGTCGACGCGTGCGCGCGGTGCACCGTGCCGAACGCGTCGGACACATAAACGTCGCAAAGCTCGGCGAGTTCCTTGGCAAACGCCGGGTCGTTCTTCTCCTCTTCCGGGTAGAAGCGCACGTTCTCGAGCAGCACGATCTCGCCGTCGTGCATGTCTGCGATCGCGGTCTTTGCGGAGTCGCCGATCGTATCCTCGGCAAACCAGATACGCACGTCCGGCAGCAGCTCGGACAGCTTCTCGCCCACCGGCGCGAGCGACAGCTTCGGGTCCGGGCCGCCCTTGGGCCGGCCCAGGTGCGAGCACAGGATCACCTTCGCGCCGTGCTCGAGCAGGTACCGGACCGTCGGCAGCGCGGCCGCGATGCGCTTGTCGTCCGCGACCTTGCCGTCGTCCGTCAGGGGTACGTTGAAATCTACGCGCACCAGTACGCGCTTGCCCTTTACCTCGATGTCCTCGATGG
>CAZKGE010000284.1:0-1989 GCA_964552065.1 uncultured Oscillospiraceae bacterium
AAAATATCGGGTGGGTACGCATATCATACCATGGTTTTTTCCGCTTTGCCAGCGGAATTCGCACTCCGGGCGGCCGGTAACCGGCATCGCGCCGCACGGACCGGCCGCCATCCGGCCCGGTCCGCACGACGCGTGCGTACACCATATCCGACGGGTCCGTACGTTTAATACGACGCCGGGATGTTGTCCTTGGTGATGACGACGCCGGGGATGAAGATCTGCTTTTCGCCGATGTCGATGCCGTTGAGGATGTCGACCACCTTCTGCACGGTCGTGCGCGCGATGGTGTCGGGATCCTGCGCGATCGTCGCCTTATAGGGCGAATTCTCCTTCTTCATCATGTCGTAGGCGTCCGGATCGCCGTCGACGCCGACGATGGAGACCGTGTCGCCAGTGAAGCCCGCCTCGATAAACGCGTCGCAGGCCGCCACGCCGACGCCGTCAAACGTCGCGAACACGCCGTCGATATCGCCCGGGTTCGGAGAGGCCTGAATCGCGGACTCGACCTTCTTCTTGATGTCCTCGTAGAAATCCGGCCAGTTGTACGCGAAGCTGTAAATGAACTTTATGTTTTAGCGGGCTTCCTTATGCGCCCCTTACCCGCACTTGGAGAAGCCGCAGCCGCGGCAGACGACGCAGCCGCCCTCGTGCTCGACGCGTCCGCCGCACTCCGGGCAGGCGGGCTCGCCGGCGGACGCCGTTTCCGTCGCCGCCGCGGGGGCCGCCACCGCCGCCGCGCCGCCGTTGGTTCCGTCCGCGGCGTCGGAGGCGGGGGGCATGCCGTTCTTGGCGGCAGCGTTGCGCAGGTTCTCGTTCTCGACGAACTTGGTGACCTTGAGCAGCACGCGCGCGATGGCGTCGGGGCAGGACGTGCAGTCCATGCCCTGCTGGCGGATGGTGGACGGGCAGCGGATGCCCTTGAGCTGGTCGTAGATCTCGGACACGGAGAGGCCGCTGCGCAAAGCCACGGACACGAGCCGCGCGGTGGCCTCGCTCTGGCTGGGGCAGCCGCCGGCCTTGCCGGTGCTGGTGAAGATCTCGCACACGCCGTTCTCGTCGTAGTTGGTCGTGATGTAGAGCGAGCCGCAGCCGATGCGCATGCGCTCGGTGAAGCCGCGCGTAACGGCCGGGCGCGGGCGCGGCTCGATGTGTCCATACGCGGCGGGCGGCGAGGGCGGAGCCGGCTGCTTGCCGGAGACGGCGCCGATGTTGAGCACCTGCCCGTCGCGGCTGCCGTCGCGGTAGATCGTTACGCCCTTGAGCCCCTCACGGCAGGCGAGCAGATAGACCTCGGCGACGTCGCGGCGCGTGGCGGAAGCGGGGAAGTTGACGGTCTTGCTGACGGCGTTGTCCGTGTGGCGCTGGAAGGCCGCCTGCATGCGCGTGTGAAATACGGGCGAGATGTCGTGCGCGCAGACGAATACGCGGCGCAGTTCCTCCGGCAGCTCGGCGATGTGCGCGACCGTGCCCGAGGCCGCGATCTTTGCGGCCAGCGCCGCGGACGCGAGGCCGAGCTCGGCAAGGCGGTCGTTCAGCACGGGGTTGACCTCGACGAACTCCGTGCCGTCCATGATGTTGCGGATGAACGCGTAGGCGAACACCGGCTCGATGCCGCTCGAGCAGCCCGCAATCATCGAGAGCGTACCCGTGGGCGCGATCGTGGTCACGGTCGCGTTGCGGCGCGGCGTCGTCAATGTGCTTTCCGGATAGAGCGGAAACGCGCCTCGCGTCTTGGCAAGCTCCTCGCTCTCTAAGTGCGCGGCCTCGTTGACAAAGCGCATCAGGCTCTCGCCGAAAGCCACGCCCTCCTCGGAGTCGTAGGGGATGCCGAGCAAAAGCAGCAGGTCCGCAAAGCCCATCACGCCGAGGCCGATCTTGCGCGTCTTTTTCGTGGTCTCGCCGATGATCTCGAGCGGGTAGTTGTTCACGTCGATCACGTTGTCGAGGAAATGCACCGCGTCCCGGATCGTCTCGCGCAGCAGGCCGAAA
>CAZKGE010000285.1:0-1969 GCA_964552065.1 uncultured Oscillospiraceae bacterium
CAAGGAGAATACCGAACAAGTGAAGAAGCTCGTGATCGCATTGGGCGGCAACGCACTGCAGGAAGCGGGACAGCCCGCGACGGCCAAAGCCCAGCTTGAAGTGGTGGAAAAGACGTCGGAGTACATCGCAAAGATCATCGACGGCGGCTATCAGGTCGTCATCGCGCACGGCAACGGGCCGCAGGTCGGCCGCCTCGTTCTGCAGAACGAGTACGCCGTCCCTGTCTCGCCCGCCATGCCGTTCGACGTCTGCGGCGCCATGAGCCAGGGCATGATCGGCTACCACATCCAGCAGGGGCTGTCCAAGGTGCTCAAAAAGCGCGGCAGCAAAAAAGAGGTCGTCACCGTGGTCACGCAGGTCGTCGTCGACCGGAACGACCCCAAGTTTCAAAACCCCTCCAAGCCGATCGGCCCGTTCTATTCCGAGGACGAGGCTAAGAAGATCGCAGCCGAGAAGGGCTACGTCATGAAGGAGGATGCGGGCCGCGGCTGGCGCAGGGTCGTCGCTTCCCCGCTCCCCACCGAGATCATCGAGCTCGACGCGGTCAAGTGCCTCGTCGACAACGGCTTTATCGTCGTGACCGTCGGCGGCGGCGGCATCCCGGTCGTGTATAACGACGCGGGCGACATCGAGGGCACGGCGGCCGTCATCGACAAGGACCTGGCCAGCGAAAAGCTCGCCGAGGACCTCGACGCGGACGCGCTCGTGATCCTGACCGCCGTCGAGAAGGTCAGCATCCGCTACAACAAGCCCGACCAGAAGGACCTCGACACTCTGAGCGTCGCCGAGGCGAAGCGATACATCGCGGAGGGGCATTTCGCGCCCGGCTCGATGCTGCCCAAGATCGAGGCCGCGCTCAAGTTTGTCGAGAGTAAGCCGGGCCGCAAAGCCATCATCACGTCGCTGGACAAGGCGCTCGAGGCGCTCGGCGGCACGGCCGGCACGACGCTCGCCTGAAAAGTACGGAAATCATGGAGGAGGTTATCGATATGAATTCGGAGTTTAAGGGCCTGGACATCCTCAACGGCTACCAGTTTACAAACCAGCAGCTCGACACGATCATGAACACCGCCGCGCAGTACGAAAAGCGCGTCAAGGAGGGCGAGGTCATCCGCGACCTCGAGGGCATGGTGGTGGCTTCCCTGTTCTTCGAGCCGTCCACGCGCACGCGGCTCTCGTTCGAGTCCGCGATCAACCGCACGGGCGCCAAGTGCATCTCCATGGCCGACGCCAAAGCCTCCTCGCAGGCCAAGGGCGAGACGCTGCAGGACACGATCAGCACCGTCGACGGCTATATCGACGCGATCGTCATGCGGCACCCCGAGAAGGGCGCGGCCAACGTCGCGGCCGACATCGCGGTCCATCCCGTCATCAACGGCGGCGACGGCGCGGGCCAGCACCCGACGCAGGCGCTGCTCGACATCTACACGATGCGCAAGGAGAAGGGCCACATCGGCGGCCAGACCATCACGTTCCTGGGCGACCTCAAGTACGGCCGCACGGTGCACTCGCTGGGGTACTTTATGCAGCAGCTCGGCAACAAGATGATCTTCTGCTCGCCCGACGAGCTGAAGATGCCCGACGAGATCACCAAAGAGCTGCGCGAGCGCGGCGCGGACATCACCGAGACCACGGACGTCGAGGCCGCTCTTGCCGGGTCGGACTTTGTATACGTCACGCGCGTGCAGCGCGAGCGCTTCCCGGACCAGGAGTCCTACGACCGCTGCAAGGGCAGCTACATCGTTGACCGCGCGCTGATCAGCCGCGCCAAGAAGGGCATCACGATCCTGCATCCCCTCCCGCGCGTGGACGAGATCTCGGCCGACGTCGATTCCTACGAGGGCGCCGCCTACTTCCGCCAGGCGCACAACGGCATGTACCTGCGCATGGCGCTGCTCGGCCTCGTCACCGGCAGGGTTTAAACTCAAAAATATCACCCGCGGGCATGGCTTTCGTCATGCCCGCTTT
>CAZKGE010000286.1:0-1930 GCA_964552065.1 uncultured Oscillospiraceae bacterium
AATTAGCAAAAAATCCGCCGGGATCAGGACGTTCCCGACGGATTTTTTTCGGGTCAGCCGGCCAATAATATTTTAGTGAGCATCTCCCTGATGACTTTCGGATTGGCTTTGCCGCCGGAGGCCTGCATCACCTGACCGATCAAAAATCCCATGGCTTTTCCCTGACCGCTTTTCACATCCGCCACGGCCGCGGGCTGCGCCGCAAGCACTTTTGCGATCATCGCTTCCAGTTCGCCCGTGTCCGAAACCTGCGCGAGGCCCCTGGCCCGGACGATATCCTCGGGCGAATCAGACGAGTCAAACAGGCAAGAAAGCACGTCTCGCGCCGCGTTGGCGTTGATGGTATCCGAAGCCAGCATGGTCAAAAGTGCGGCCAGCCGGACCGGCGTCACGGGCGTCTGCGAGAGTTCCTGGCGGCGCTCCCTCACGGCGGGCAACAGCTGCGTGGTCAGCCAGTGCATGGCGGCTCTGGCCTGGGCGCCCGCGCGGATCAACTCTTCAAAGTAACCGGCCAAGTCCGGATCGGTGCTCAGATAGGTTGCCTCTTCGGCGGATAGACCGTATTCTTTTACAAAGCGTTCGGCGCGGGTTGCGGGCATTTCCGGAAGACGTGCGCGCAGGGCTGCTATTTCTTCCTGGGAAAGCTCGATAACCGGCACGGTCGGATCGGGAACGCAGGGGCCTTCAAATTTGGCCCGCATGGGCAGCGTGACTTTTTTGTCCGGATCCCAAAGGCGTGTGTGCAGGACCACGGCATCGCCAGCCTGCACGGCCGCGCTCTGGCGGACGATCTCATGAGCGATGGCATCGCCCACATGCTTCACGGAGTTCATGTTCTTGACTTCCACCTTGGTGTTCATCTGCGAGGTGCCTTTGGGCCGGATGGAGATGTTTGCGTCAACGCGCATCGTGCCGTTGTCCATGCTGCATTCAGAGGATCCAACGGAACGCACCTGCGCGCGCAGGGCCTTGAGAAACTCCATCGCGTGATGCGGCGAGCGGAAATCCGGCTCGGTGACGATTTCGACCAGCGGCGCGCCCGCGCGGTTGAAGTCCACCAGACTGATCGGCGTTCGCCCCTCTATTTCATGCACCAGCTTGGCCACATCCTCTTCCATGTGGATATGGTGAATGCGCAGCCGCTTGGGCGATCCGTCTTCATCGGCAATGTCGATCCAGCCGCCGCGCGACAAGGGCAGATGCGCCTGCGAAAGCTGGTAGCCTTTGGGCAGGTCCGGATAGTAATAGACCTTTTGATCGAAGGCGCTCACCGGCTGAAGCTCGGCGTTTAATCCCAGGCACAAGAGCGCGGCTTTTTCGAGCGCCGCCCGGCTCAGGCGGGGAGCGGCGCCGGGAAACCACAGGCACACGGGGCACGTGTTGACGTTGGGGTCATCGCCGGGGTTGTTGGGGCAATCGCAAAACAGTTTCGTAGCACAGTTGAGTTCAATATGAATTTCCAATCCGATAACCGCTTCAAATTCCATGATCAGTTTCCTCCTTTGCGCTGCCGATCCAGATACTCTCCCAGAGCCATCACCCGCGCATCGGTATTTTTGGGGCCCACCAACTGCACGGCCGGCCGGTCGGCGGCGGACGGCGGCACGCACAAAGCCGGGCAGCCCGTCATGTTGGCATGCGCCGTATGGGCAAATTGTTCGTAAAGACCCGCCAGTGTGTCAGGGGCGGCCGGGAGGACGGCGTTTTGCACCGGGAAAACCAGAACGGAGGCTTGCGCGGCAAGGCGCTCGGCATCTTTTACCAGGCGGGCGCGGATGCGGCAGGCGTTTTCGTAAGCGTCGTATCGTTCAAACTGGAAAAACGCGCCCTGAATCAGATAGCTTTTCAAGAGCATCCCGAATGAAACGCCGCGCGATTGCAGATACATCTCGTTCCAGTTTTTAGCGCCCGGCGCGCGCTTTCCGTAGCG
>CAZKGE010000287.1:0-1918 GCA_964552065.1 uncultured Oscillospiraceae bacterium
GGCGCGCAGGCGCACAAGTACAGCAGCATCAGAAAAAGCAGATATAAACCGGCTTTTGACATACAGGTTTCCTCCAATTCATTTAGCCTTGGTAGACGAAGTCCAATCCCGTATAGGTGAATGCGCTGTCCTTGATCGTAACGGTCTCGGTCGATTCGGATTTGTCCGCGTTGACAAAGCCTATGGTGAGCCGATCGCCGTCGACGGCGTAGGTCAGTTCGTTTTCCAGTTCCGTGCCGAACATCGGGGTGTAGAGGACCCCCGTTTTGTTTCCCTTGAATACGATGCGAATGCCCGTTTCGTCGTTTTTCCACTCGCCCTTGACGCCGCCGTCCGCACAGGCGCACAGAAGCGTTGCCAGCACCACGATGACCAGCAGGAATGCGATCTTCCGCTTTGTCCTCATAAACCAATCCTCCCAACGCATTTTGATAACGTCCCGTTTTCTTTTTGGTTTCAGTCGTTCACGTAATATTGCTCCGACCGCTCCACGTAAAGCGTGTCGTATACGATTCTTGCCGCGTATATGCTGCATTTAAGTATAGCGAATCAAAACGGTCCTTTGGTGTGCGCGGTGCATACAGTCGGGCCTTTGCGGGGCAGAAATTCTCGGTCAAAAGTATGCGGCCCGTACGCCATTTTAAAGCTTCGTTATGCCGATCCTATCCTATATCCCCATCGATGCCGACCGGATCGCACCGCGTCAGAGGAACGATGTTTTCATAGAGCACATGAAAACCTTCTTCTACCTTCATGGGCCGATGATAATGCCCGCAGAACCAGCTTCGGAACTCACATTCGTCATATACGCGCTGCAAAAAATCCGTCAACTCGTTTACCGGGTGCGTATCGTCTCCGGTGACCGCCTGTATTTTACGCTGCAGATCGGTGGGCGCGCAGTGGGTAAGCACATAATCCACCTTTCTGTCATGGTCGCAGAGGGTTTCCCACGCCTCGTCCAGCTCCTCCCGCGTGGGAAGCTCCTGCTCCCACCAGCTTAAATGGTTGATCCGAAAGAACTTCTTCTGCCGGCAGAGCTGCCTGTACTTTCGCTCAAAATCGGGGCCCTCCAGATCCAGCACCCCGTTGCGGATATCGTGACAGGCTGCGCCGCCCATGGTGAAGAACGTTTCGCCTTCGATGTCGTATACCTGTCCGCGCATCAGATGGTGCACATTGGGCCGGATGGTCTGCACCCTGCCGCCGTGCCATTGTGTTGCCGGATAGGAGGCCAGCAGGTCGAAGTTTTCGTGATTGCCATCCAGAAACAGCGTCGTAAACGGCAGGTCGTTCAGTCGGTCCAGCTCCGCCTGCTGCTCGGGGCCATCGTTCCAGACACCGCCGAAATCGCCGCAGATAATGACGCAATCATCCCGGGTCATACCCTTTTGCGCGGGAAAAGCCCCTTTGGAAAAGCGGGAGAAGTCCCCGTGTGTGTCGCCGGTAACGTATATCATTTCATCTTTCCTCTGGCTTCTTCTTGGTACATCCAGCATACCGCCTTGCGCGCGCCGGATTTCCCTCAAAAGTTGCAGGGCCGATGCCGTCGGAATCAGAAGGCATAGGGATTAAACTCATTTGCCGCCATGATGAACCATGCGGCGGGAGCGATATGCGGGTCGTCGGAATACGTCCACGGCGAGCCGTCAAACAGCTCGAAGCCGGTGGGCAGCGCCGCAACCGTTGCGGCGGGGAACAGCCCGCTGTCGAGCTGTATCGCGCACAGCGCGTCCATGGCCGAAGCCGCGCTTGCGTCCTCGCCCCTCAGGCGGTACAGGAGGGCCGTATAGGCAGTGCCCTCGGCCCACCAGCCGCCGTCCGAGCCGCTTTCGCAGAAGGGATAGCCGCCCCCCGCCGTGCGCATGGACGCCACCCGATTAAGCGAAGCCTCGTAGGGCGCAAAGTCGTCGCCCAGCGC
>CAZKGE010000288.1:0-1915 GCA_964552065.1 uncultured Oscillospiraceae bacterium
CTCCCCGGCCCGCTCGACGTGCACCTGCTCCGGCAGCGGCCGGTACAGCTCGCCCGCGCGGAGGAAGATACGGCCGCCGTGCATGCCCGTGCCGCAGAAGTAGCCGATCACGTCCTTATCGGGCACATTGATGCCCAGCACGATGATCGTTCCGCCCGCTTGGTACTCCCCCAGGAAGCTGCCGCACTTGCCGCCGATCACGATCACCGGGCTCTTCTTTGCGTACGCCTTCATGTGCACGCCCGCGCGGTAGCCCGCGTCGCCCCGCACGTACAGCTCGCCGCCGCGCATCGCGTAGCCCGCCGTGTCGCCGACCGAGCCGTGGATCACGATGCGGCCCTCGTTCATCGTGTCCGCGACCGCGTCCTGCGCGTTGCCGTAGACCACGATGCGGCCGCCGTCGAGGTACGCGCCGAGCGCGTTGCCCGCCGTGCCGCGCACCACGATCGTCTTATGCGAGACGCCCGCGCCGATGTAGCGCTGGCCCAGGCAGCCGTCGATGCAGACGTCGCCTGTGTGCGCGCGGACGGCCGCGTTCAAAGCGCGGTAGTCCATGTCCTGTGCGGTCAGGTTCATATCCTTTGCCTCCGTTCCCTATTCGCCGGCGTGTTTGACGCCGAGTACGCGAAGCTCCATTTCGTTGAGCCCGATCCCGCGCAGCATCAGCCGGTTTCCGCGCAGCGCCTCGATCGAGTTGATGCCCATGCCGCCCATGAGCTCCTTGATCTCGTGGTTCCACGCGGTCAAAAGGTTGACAAGCCTGCGGCTCCCCTCCTTTGGGTCGAGCCGCGCGGTCAGGTCCGGCCGCTGCGTCGCGATGCCCCAGTTGCAGCGGCCTGTCTGGCACGCCCGGCACAGGTGGCAGCCGAGCGCGAGCAGCGCGCCGGTCGCGATATACACAGCGTCCGCGCCCAGCGCCACCGCCTTGACCACGTCCGCGCTGCTGCGGATGCTGCCGCCCGCGATGATCGACACGCTGTTGCGGATGCCCTCCGCGCGCAGCCGCTCGTCGACGCTGGCAAGCGCGAGCTCGATCGGGATGCCGACGTTGTCGCGGATTCTGGTCGGCGCCGCGCCCGTGCCGCCGCGGAAGCCGTCGAGCGCGATGATGTCCGCGCCGCTGTACGCAATCCCGCTCGCGATCGCGGCGATGTTGTGCACGCAGGCGACCTTGACGATAATAGGTTTTCGGTACCCCGTCGACTCCTTGAGCGAGTAGACGAGCTGGTGCAGGTCCTCGATCGAATAGATGTCGTGATGCGGCGCGGGTGAGATAGCATCCGTACCCTCCGGGATCATGCGCGTGCGGCTGATGTCGCCGACGATCTTCTCGCCCGGCAGGTGCCCGCCGATGCCGGGCTTGGCGCCCTGCCCCATCTTGATCTCGATCGCCGCAACGCGGTCCAAACAGTCCTTATGGATGCCGAAGCGGCCCGAGGCGACCTGTATGATCGTGTGGTCGACATAGCCGTACAGCGACTCGTGCAGCCCGCCCTCGCCGGTGTTGTAATAGGTGCCGAGCTGCGCCGCCGCGCATGCAATGCTCTCGTGCGCGTTGTAGCTGATCGAGCCGTAGGACATGGCGGAGAACAGGATCGGCAGCTCCGCCACGAGCTGCGGCTGCAAATTGTCGAGCAGCGTCCCGTCTGGCGCGCGCTCGACGCGGTCCGGCTTTTTGCCCAGAAAGATGCGCGTCTCCATCGGCTCGCGCAGCGGGTCGATCGGGGGGTTTGTGACCTGCGACGCGTTGAGCAAAAGCTTATCCCAATAGATCGGGTAGTCCGCGGGGTTGCCCATCGACGAGAGCAAAACGCCGCCGCTTTCGGCCTGCAGGTAGATCTCGCGGATGGAGGCCTCGCTCCAGTTCCCGTTCTTGCGGAAGCGCCGCTCCGCCTCCGCGACCGAAAGCGCGCGC
>CAZKGE010000289.1:0-237 GCA_964552065.1 uncultured Oscillospiraceae bacterium
GGCGGAGGCGACTCCAGGGAAAGTGCAACAGAAATAAACCGCCCGCTCTTAGCGGGTAAGGATGGAAAGGCGAGGTAAGAGCTCACCGACTGCGCGGCGACGCGCGGTGCCCTGTAAACCCCACTCGGTGCAAGATTGGTATGGGAGCATTCAATAGCGGCCCGCTACGCTCCTGGGAATCGCACGAGCCCGCCGGCGACGGCGGGCCAAGATAGATGGCCGTCCCACGACAGAACT
>CAZKGE010000289.1:293-1913 GCA_964552065.1 uncultured Oscillospiraceae bacterium
GCTTACGGCTTGCTCGCAGCTTTTTATCAAACGATGGATCGGGAGAAGCGTACGCACATGGCAACGCAGGAAAAGAAGAACGTGCTCAGCGGCATCCAGCCGACGGGCAACCTCACGCTCGGCAACTACCTCGGCGCGCTGCGCAACTGGGCGAACATGCAGGACGAATACAATTCTTTGTACATGGTCGCGGACATGCACGCCATCACCGTGCGGCAGGAAGCTGCCGAGCTTCGAAAGCGCAGCATCGAAACGCTCGCGCTTTTGCTTGCCTGCGGCATCGACCCCGAGCGGTCGGTCGTGTTCGTGCAGTCGCACGTGCCGGAGCACGCGATGCTCACCTGGGCGCTTTCGTGCAGCACGTACATCGGCGAGCTGTCACGCATGACGCAGTTCAAGGACAAGAGCGCGCGCCACGCCGACAACGTCAACGCGGGCCTGTTCACCTACCCGATCCTGATGGCGGCCGACATCCTGATCTACCAGGCGCACATGGTGCCCGTGGGCGCGGACCAGAAGCAGCACGTCGAGTTGACGCGCGACATCGCGGAGCGCTTCAATAAGGCCTACGGCGATACGTTCGTCATACCGGAGCCGTATATCCCGGCGGTCGGCGCGCGCATCATGAGTTTGCAGGAGCCGGACAAGAAGATGAGCAAGTCCGACCCGAACCCGAACGCCTACATCCGCATCCTCGACGATGCGGCCGCGGTCGAGCGCAAGATCAAGCGCGCCGTCACCGACAGCGAGGGCGTGATCGCCGCGGACCCGGAGCGGCCCGGCGTATACAACCTTTTGACGATCTACTCGTCCTGCACGGGCAAGCCGATGGAGCAGGCGGCCGCGGAGTTTGCCGGGTTAGGCTACGGCGCGCTCAAGCAGGCTGTCGCGGACGCGGTCAACGGCACGCTCACACCGATTCGCGATAAATACGCGCGCATCCTGGCGGACAAAGCGTACCTGACCAACACGCTGAAACTCGGCGCTTATAAGGCGCAGTCTCTTGCCCAGCGGACCGTGCGCAAGGTCTATCACAAGCTCGGGCTGGATTCGCAGAACGCGTAGCGGAGAAGCCCGGCAATATTGAGAGCCTCCGGCCCGCAACGGCCGGAGGCTCTTTTATTTGCCCCGTTTTACGCTAGTTCAGTATCTTCGCGAGCGCCCAGGTCGCGGTGATCACGGACAGCCGGTCGCGGCCCGTTTTGGAGGCGAACGCCTGATCGATAAACACGGACAGGGCCGGGTCGAGCGCGCCTAGCGCCGCCCGGTCCTCGGCGAACCTGGCCTCGACGTAACAGCCGATCTTCGGGTTGGTCTTCTCCCAGTAATCGAACGGGTTCATGTCGTATTTCGTCAGGCGCCCGAGCTTCATCTCGACCTTGCGCAGCGCGCCGCGCGCGTACCGCTCCGCCATCGTGCCGGTCGACCGCGGCAGGGTCGCGTCGGTCGTGCGGAAGGGGATCGCGAGGTGCCTTTTCACCCAGGCGTAATACAGCTTGCGGAAACCCTTGACCGATATCGGAACCGTCATCAGGTATTCGTACAGGTCCTCGTACAGGTACGGCGACGCCACCTCCACGTACGGGCTGGTCGTGCGCTTGAAGTTCGTGTTGGTGCGCA
>CAZKGE010000290.1:0-1897 GCA_964552065.1 uncultured Oscillospiraceae bacterium
CTGTGCAGGAGCGCGATGTCCCCGCAGAGGTAGTAAAAGCCGTTGCCGGAGGTCTTTCTCGCGCTGTCGAGGTCGATGCCGCGCAAATGCTCCATGATGTCGACGTGGTACGGAATCTCGAAGTCCGGCACAATGGGCTCGCCGAAACGCTCGATCTCGACGTTGTCGGCGTCGCTTTTACCGATCGGCACCGACGGGTCGATGATGTTCGGCAGCACGAGCATGCGCTTTTTGATCTCGGCGGCCAGCTCGTCCTCACGCTTTTCGAGCGCGGCCATTTCGTCGGCCATGGCGACGGCCTCGGCTTTGGCCGCTTCGGCCTCGGCGGTCCGGCCCTTGGCCATGAAGAAGCCGATCTGCTTGCTCGTAACGTTGCGCTGGTTTCTAAGCGCGTCGCAGCGCGTGTGCGCCGCGCGGTACTCCGCGTCGAGGGCGAGCACCTCGTCGACGAGCGGAAGCTTACCGTCCTGAAACTTCTTTTTGATGTTCTCGCGAACGAGCTCGGGGTTATTTCGGATGAGCCTGATGTCCAGCATGGGGCGGGTCCTTTCTGCGGTATGCGCTTACGTAGGTCACATGCGCTCGGGCGCGGCGAGCCCGACGAGGTACAGGCCTGTTTTGATCACCTGCCGCGCCGCGTCGGTGAGCGCGAGGCGCGCGTTGCGCAGCTCCAGTTCGTCGGCGACGATGCGCTGCTCGTAATAGAAGCGGTTGAACGCTTGACAGAGTGCGATCACCGCGCGCTCGATCAGGTACGGCTCGTTCTTGTCCATCGCCTCGGCGACGGCGGCGGGGAAGGCGGCGATGGCCGAGACCACCGCGCGCGACTCGTCGTCCGTTAGCAGCGAATAGTCGATCTCGCCGTCCGGCCGCGGGGACTTACGGAGCACGGAGCAGGCGCGCGCGTGCGTGTACTGCGCGTACGGGCCGGTCTCGCCGTCGAAATTCAGCGCGGTGTCCCAGTCGAACACGATGTCCTTGATGCGGCCGTTGTACAAGCTGCTGAACACCACGGCGCCGACGCCGACCTCTGCGGCGACCTTGCGCATGTCCGGCAGGTCGGGGCTTTTCTCCTCCATGATCGCGCGCGTCTTCTTTGCCGCGGCGCGCAGCACGTCGCGCAGGTAGATCACGTTGCCCTTGCGCGTGGACAGCGTGCCGTCCTTGACGGAGACCATGCCGAACGACACGTGGACAAGGTCCCTGTGCCATGGGTAGCCCAGCAGCTCGACGACCTTGAACCACTGCCGAAAGTGCAGGTCCTGCTGGTAGGCTACGACGTACAGGCACTTATCGAAATCGTAGGTGTCCTTGCGGTAGAGCGCCGCCGCGATGTCGCGTGTGGCGTACAGCGTCGCGCCGTCGCTGCGCAGTATGATGCACGGCGGCATCTTGTATTCGGTCAGGTCGACGATCGACGCGCCGTCGTCGAGCCGGAGCAGGTTTTTCTGCCGCAGCTCGTCGACCACGCGGTCCATCTTGTCGTTGTAGAAGCTTTCGCCGGCGTAGCTGTCGAACCGTATGCCGAGCAGCTCGTAGACGCGGCCGACCTCGGCGAGCGTCAGCTCCTTGAACCAGCCGAACAGCCGCAGCGCCTCCGGGTCGCCGTCCTCGATCTTTTTAAACCACGCGCGCGCCTCGTCGTTGAGCGCGGGGTCGTTCTCGGCCTCCTCGTGGAAGCGCACGTACAGCGCCACGAGCGCGGAAACGCCCTCCTTTTCGACCGCGGCGCGGTCGCCCCACTTCAGGAACGCGACGATCATCTTGCCGAACTGCGTGCCCCAGTCGCCCAAATGGTTGATGCCGACGCAGTTGTAGCCCATGTGCGTATAGATGCGGTACAGCGCGTTCCCGATCGCCGTCGAGCGCAGGTGCCCGATGTGGAACGGCTTGGCGA
>CAZKGE010000291.1:0-1890 GCA_964552065.1 uncultured Oscillospiraceae bacterium
AAGGGGGCCGAAGCCGAGCGCCGCCTGTGGCGGATGAAGCGAGGCATTAGGCCCAGTGAGCAAGGGAGCGCGAGCCGATGAAGGCTCGCACGACCATTGCGAATTGTGGACTGTTGTCCCGTTGGCGGGAGTTTGAGGGCGGAGCCCTCAACGTACTACTCCTTTAACCCTTAACAACAGGCCTGCATACAAAAGCGGGCGGCATTCCTGCCGTCCGCTTTTCTTTCCATCAAAACCGTATCCGCATCCACGGCTTCCGACCGCCCGGCCCGTTTGCTCACGGCGAGATGATCGGCACTTCGGTGGTCGTCTCCGGCATAGGCGTGGGCGAGTGCGTGGGATCCGGGGTCGTGACCGGCGGCGTTGTCGGCGTCGCCGTCTCGTGCGGCGTGGGTGTGGGCGTGATCACGAGCTCCGGCCCGACCAGCATCTCGCCGACAAACGCGTCGTAGGTGGACAGCGCGAGCTTCTCGCTCCGCACGAGCGTTCCCTTGAGATAATAGTTCTTGTAGGACTGCCAGCGCGAGCCGGTCTGCCGCGCGACCTTGACCTGTGTTTCACCCGGCGCAAGCGTGGGGTCGAGCGTCTCGATCATATCGCCTTTCGGCTCGATCGTATCGATCTGTTTACTGGTCAGCTTGATCTCGTCGTATTCCGTCGTCGTAAACGGCACGCCGTAGATCTCGAATATCACGTTCTTGCCCGATGTGTACGCGCGGATTAGTATATCGGCCGTCGTGTTGTTCTTAAACTTAAAGTCGATGATGTTGCCGGTCGAGTTGATCGTCGCGTCCAGGCCCTTCTTAATATAGCTGACGGGCATGGAGTGGTTCCTGCGCGAGACGACCTCAAGGTCTGCCTTGACGACCGCGTTGTACAATGTGCTCGAGAGCTGGCATACGCCGCCGCCGGCCTGCTTGTCGACCGCGCCGCCGACATAGGCGCCGGCCTCCTTCCAGCCGTTGGAGTAGGTGCGTGTGCCGAGCGTGGCGTTGGTCGAGAAGGTCTCGCCAGGCTTGACCACGGTGCCGTTGATCAGCTTGGCGCCCTTCTTGATGTTATACGTTCGGTTCGAGTCGCTGCCGGAAAAGCTCGTCTCCGCCGAGGCGCGCAGCGCGTACGCGCTCTCGAGATACGCGCGCGTCACGGCCGGCAGCGTCTCCGACACCGGGATGGCGATGGGCGCGGCGTAGTTGCCGTTCTCAATGGCTGCGGTGATGTCCGCGACAAGCTGCGGTTGGTTTACGGCGACGCCGACGACCTCGTCCGAGATCGTGTAGGGCTTCTCCGAGTCCTCGCTGAATTTAATCGCCGCGTCCGTGGCGGGCGTGTCGATCGTGGCCGCGATCTCTGATACGCGCATGCTGACGGCGGAGAAGTCGTAGACCGGGGTCAGCGTAAGGTTGCGGCCGTTCGTCTTGAGGCTGTCAAGCTCGGCTTTGGCCTCCTCGTAGGTATCGCTGCGCGCGAGGTTAAACGCCTCCCGCAGCACCGCTTCGGTATCGAGCGCGACGGATATCGTCGAGAGGTCGAACGGCATCGACTGTTCCGCATAGGTCAGTTGCAGCGTGCCGATCGGCGTATACGACTGCACGGCGGTCGCGAGCGCGTCGCGCGCCTGCTCCATCGTCAGGCCGGACACGCTGACGCCGTCGATCGTGATGCCGTCGAAAAAGACCTGTGAGTTCAGGATCGTCTCGTAGGCGCTTTTCTCAAGCTCCTGCTGCCTGCGCAGCTCCTCCTCGGCCGCAAGCTGAGCCGCAAGCTCCCGCGCGGCGCGGTTCTGGATGACGATATAATATGCGACAAAGGAGGCCACGAGCGCGACCAGTACTGCGCAAAGCATGATGATCGATTTCTTCCTGCGGACGCGTCTGCTCTTTCCGGGAA
>CAZKGE010000292.1:0-1890 GCA_964552065.1 uncultured Oscillospiraceae bacterium
TCAGCCCGAAGTTCATCGTCTGCGACGAGCCGGTGTCCGCGCTCGACGTGTCGATTCAGGCGCAGATCATCAATACGTTCGAGGATTTGCAGAAAAAGCTCGGCATCACGTACCTGTTCATCGCGCACGACCTCGTGGTCGTGCACCATATGTCCAGGCGTATCGCGGTCATGTACCTCGGCAAGATCGTCGAGGTCGCCGACGCGGACGAGCTGCACGACAACCCGAAGCACCCGTACTCGATCTCGCTGCTCTCGGCCGTCCCGCTGCCGGACCCCAAGTCCGCGCGCGAGCGCAGGCGCATCGTGCTCGAGGGCGACGTGCCGAGCCCGCTCAACATGCCCACGGGCTGCGCGTTCCGTACGCGCTGCCGGTACGCCACGGAGCAGTGCGCGCTTGAGAGCCCGGCGCTGACCGACCGCGGAAACGGGCACTTTGTTTCCTGCTGGAACGCGCGTTAACGGAGGGCGCGGACGCGCCCCGCGGGGCTTTGTCACGGCCGGGATATATTGACAAGGGAATATATACTTGATAAGATGGGATGCGGATTTGTCGGGGGGGCAGGGTGTTTTCCGCCCGGCAATAGAAAAAAATAGAGGAGGAAACACAATGAATTTTAAAAAGTTGTTCGCGCTGCTGCTGGCCGTCGGCATGATCGCCGCCTGCTTTGTCGGCTGCAAAAAGACCCCCAAAGCAGAGGAAGGCCCGACGCTGCGCATCAACCTGGCGAGCGAACCGGACCGCCTCGACCCCGCCCTGAACAGCTCCGTGGACGGCGCGTGCCTCGCGGCCAACTCGTTTGGCGGCCTGTACACCTACGACGCCAACGGCCAGCTTGCGCCGAACTTCGCCGAGGGCTATGAGCTCAGCGACGACGGCCTGACCTATACGTTCACCCTCAAGAAGGACCTCAAATGGTCCGACGGCTCCGCGCTGACCGCCGCCGACTTCGTGTATTCGTGGAAGCGCGCCGCGGCCACCGAGACCGCCGCCGACTACTCCTACATGCTCAACGGCATCGCGGGCTATCCGGACAACCTGAACGTCACCGCGGACGGCGACAGCAAGCTCACCGTCGTGCTCGCCGCGCCCTGCGCGTACATGCTCGACCTGATGGCGTTCCCGACGTTCTACCCGGTCAAGCAGTCCGTCGTGGAGGCCGCCGAGGGCTATAAGGACGCCAACGGCGCCATCCTCGACGCGGGCGCTTGGGCGACCGAGGCGGGCTTTGTCTCCTGCGGCGCGTACACGCTCCAGAGCTGGACGCACAACGAGAGCATGGTCTACGTCAAGAACCCCTATTGGTATGATGCGGCCAACGTGAAAGTCACGAAGCTGGAGTTCATGCTCTCCGCCGACGACACCGCGATCTACGCGGCCTACCAGGCGGGCAACCTTGACTTCATCGACACGGTCCCGACCGACGAAATCAAGAACCTCAAGTCCAACCCCGAGTTCCATATCAACTCGATGCTGGGCACGTACTATGTCATCTTCGACGTCGGCTCGCCGCTGTTTGACGGCAAGACCGTGGAGCAGGCCGCCGCGATGCGCAAGGGGCTCGGCCGGCTGATCAACCGCCAGTACATCATCGACACCGTCGCCCAGTGCGAGCAGGAGATTGCCACGGCCTACCTCCCGGCGGGCATGGCGGACGGCCACGGCGGCGTGTTCAAGGCTGATGACGCCGAGTTCACCTACCCCGTCAATGGCGGTTACTATGCCGCGGAGCCGAACGTGGACGAGGCGATCACGCTGCTTGAGAGCGCGGGCTATAAGTTCACCAACGGCGTGCTCGACGCTTCCACGCCGATCGCGTTCGAGTACCTCACCAACGAGTCCTCCGGCCACATCGCCATCGCGCAGTGCATCCAGGCGGACCTTGCCAAG
>CAZKGE010000293.1:0-1886 GCA_964552065.1 uncultured Oscillospiraceae bacterium
GTGTTTTAACACCGTGCCCGACCGGACGATCGCTCTCGTTCTGTTTGCCACGTTCGCCCTGCTGACGCTCTATCATAACCGGCGGCATACCGAAGCGGCGGGTGCATGGCGCCGGGGACGTTTCTTCGTAATTCTTGAGCTCGGGCTGGCTCTGTGCATACAGTATTTCGACCATACCCCATTCTCCGGCTTTGGGGTCATGATCGTGATTGCGATGGCTTCGCGCACCGGAAGGCTGCGCTTTAGCGTCGCTTTTGCCATCGGCGGTCTCGCCGCAAGCATTGCGATGCAATACATGCTATTCGACGATTCCACGCAGAGCTTTCGGCAGTCGATCGGGACCATGCTTCTGCCGAGGCTTTTCATGGTCGTCTCCCTTTTGATCGCCCGCTACAACGGCGTGATCAGCGCGAAAAACCGGCAGCTGACCGATTTGTTGCAGCAGAAAACCAACGAGCTGGAAATCTCCCTGAGCAAACTGAAAGCATACGCGGACGATCTGAAGGAAACGGCGGATTTGCGCGCGCGGGACAGGCTGATGCGCGACCTGCATGATACGCTGGGCCATATGCTGGCCACGGCATCCATCAACGCGCAGGCCGTCACGGTTTTGATCGATAAAGACGCTTCCGCGGCCAAGGCGCGCCTGGCCACCGTTATCCAGCAGATTCAGGCCGCCATGCAGTCCCTCCGGGACGTGCTGTCCGGCAAAACGATGGATTATTCCGGCGACGCGCTCACATCCGCGCAGTTTATCAGCCTCATGCGCGAAACGGAAAAACGCACCGAAATCCCCATTCACATCGGCATGTTTATGGCCGAGGACTATGACGCGCTGCCCGTCGCCTGCCGGTCGTTTCTTTACAACGCCCTGATGGAGGGCCTGACCAACGGCATCCGCCACGGGGGTGTTACGCGGTTCGACTTTGGCCTGTCAAGGTCGGGCAAAATCCTGTATTTCAATCTGCGCGACAACGGAACGGGCTTTCAGGAACTGAAATATGGGTATGGGCTGTCGAAGATCCGGCGGGACGCGCAGCGACTCGGAGGCCAGCTGAAAATGGCCGGCCAAAGCGGCTGTGAAATGCAGATTGCGCTGCCCATTCGAACCGGGAAGGAATCGGAGGTCCTCTCGAATGGATAGGATTAAGGTTTTGGTTGCGGACGATCAGCTCCTCATCTGCGACGGAATCCGGATCATACTGGATTCCCATCCGGACATCGAGGTGGTCGCCACGGCCGGCAACGGCCGCGCGGCGGTGGAATCTGTGCTGGCGGACCAGCCCGACGTCGTTTTGATGGACATCCGGATGCCGGAGCTGTCCGGTATCGAGGCGCTGAAGCTGATCAAGGCGAGGCGCCCGCAGACGGTTGTGCTGATGCTGACCACGTTCGACCCGGACGAGTACATCCTCGAGTCGTTCCGAAACGGGGCGGACGGATACCTGATCAAGGACCTTTCGGGCGACCGGCTCGCGATGGCGATTCGCGACGCTTTTGCCGGCAACAGCACGATTCCCGTGTCCATCGCGGCCCGGCTCATCGCGCAGATTCCGAAGGAGACCCGTAAAAGCAGCCTTGCGGATTACGGCCTGACGGCGCCCGAATCCATCATCGCGAATTTGATCGCGCAGGGATACCTGAACGAAACGATCGCCCAAAAGCTCGGCATATCGATCGGCACCGCAAAAAACTATATCAGCTCGATCTACGCAAAACTGGAGGTAAACAACCGCCAGCAAGCGATCCTTTTGATTACGGGCTTAAAATCCGAAGGCAACAAGTAAAGATCGTGAAGGTGAAAAATATATAAAGTCATATGACTTTTTGGTATTAAGTAACTTGATTCCACGTCGTAAAACGATAAAATATCCGTATTGGTTGGC
>CAZKGE010000294.1:0-1881 GCA_964552065.1 uncultured Oscillospiraceae bacterium
TTCAGTAATTGCGCGGCCAAACTCGGCAGCACACGAACGAAGGGAGGGCTTGCCCATGATGATCGGAAAAGTGGTCGGCAGCGTGGTCTGCACGCCGAAGCACGAGGCGCTTTCTGGCATCAAGTTCCTGCTGGTGCGGCGGTACCGCGCCGGCAAGCCCGCAGAGCTCCTTGTCGCGGCGGATTCCGTGGGCACGGCAGGCCCGGATAACGACGTGTATATGGTCGACAGCACCGAGGCGGCGGCCTCGTTCCGCAGGGGACTGACCCCCGTGGACCTGGCCGTTGTGGGCATCATCGACCGGTACAATAGCATTCTTTGTCAATTAGAGTAAAAAAGGAGGAGACGATCATGGCGAAAGAGGCGTTGGGACTCGTGGAAACCAGAGGGTTCGTAGCCGCCGTGGAAGCGGCGGACGCGATGGTGAAGGCGGCGGACGTGCAGCTGATGGCCAAGCAGACCGTCGGCGCGGGGCTTGTGACGGTCATGGTGCGCGGCGACGTCGGCGCGGTCAAAGCTTCGGTCGACGCGGGCGCGGCCGCGGCCAAGCGCGTGGGCGAGCTGGTCAGCGTGCATGTGATTCCGCGGCCGCACAGCGACGTGGAAAGCATTCTGTAGGACGGGACAATGCGCGTAGGACGGGTGGTCGGAAACGTCGTCTCCGTCATCAAGGAGCCGACGCACATGGGCAAAAAGCTGATGCTGGTCCGTTTCCTGGACGACTGCGGCCGGGAGATGGACGATGAGCTGGCGTATGCGGACGCGGCCGGCGCGGGCGTGGGCGATCTCGTGCTCGTGTCGGAGGACGGCGGCGCGGCCGAGACGGAATTTCATCTGGAGAACGACGTGTGCGCGTTCGACGGCGTGATCGTCGGTGTGGTGGACGAGATGCGCTACGACCGCTCGGTTGAGCCGAAATAGCGCAAAAAAATCGGTTGAAACGTATTTACATGGGAATGATATGCTGATATAATAAAGTCATCTGATAACTTGAAGACGACATATGATATCAGCTCGTTTCCGAAACCGCAGGCCGGAACAGCGGCGCAACGCATGCAACAGAAAGGAAGATTTGTTTTTATGGAAAAGCAGGCTCTTGGAATGGTCGAAACCCGTGGGTTCATCGGCGCGGTGGAAGCGGCCGACGCCATGGTCAAGGCGGCGAACGTTACGCTGCTCGGCAAGGAGCAGGTCGGCGCGGGCCTTGTGACGGTGCTCGTGCGCGGCGACGTCGGCGCGGTCAAGGCCGCGGTGGACGCGGGCGCGTCCGCGGCAAAAGCGGTCGGCGAACTGGTCAGCGTGCATGTCATCGCGCGGCCGCACGACGACGTGGAAGGCATCCTGCCCCAGAAGGCCAAGCAGTGACCCGGCGCCCGCATATGGCGGGAGCGGTCTACCGCAACGAACAAAAGGGCAGGTGAGGACGCTTGGATATGGAGATCGAACAACTCATCAAACGCATCGCCGAGGAGGTCTACGGCCAGATTCGTGCGGAGCGCGATAAAAGCGGCGGCGCGGCCGCGGCGGCCGGCGGGTCGGAATGGCTCCTCTGCCGCATGCGCCCCGGCATGCGTGTCGACGAAGTCAAGGCCGCCTGCGAGGCGGCAAAGGCGGCCCGCGCGCGCGCTGTGTGCATCCCGCAGTGGTTTGTGGACTACGCGGTGGCCGAGCTTGCCGGCTCGGGCGTAAAGGCGGCCACCGTCGTGGGGCTGCCGGGCGGCGGCACGTCGCCGTTTGCCAAGTACGCCGAGGTCAAGCAGGCCGTCGTATCGGGCGCGGAGGTCATCCTGATCCCCGTGAACATGCAGCTATTGGCGGCGGGGGACTGGGGCGCGGCCAAGAACGACCTGGCCGACGCGATGACGCCGTGCAGGGAGAAGG
>CAZKGE010000295.1:0-1837 GCA_964552065.1 uncultured Oscillospiraceae bacterium
GATGGCATATCTCGCTTGGCAGCTGGTTCCGCGACTACCTCTACATCCCGCTCGGCGGCAACCGCAAGGGCGGTGCCCGCACCTGCCTGAACCTTCTGATCGTGTTCCTGGCTACGGGCCTCTGGCACGGCGCGAGCTACAATTTTGTATTCTGGGGGCTGTACTATGCGGTCTTTTTGATTGCGGAACGGCTCTTCCTCGACCGGGTGCTGGAGAAAGGCGGTCTTTTTTCGTGGCTGTACAGCCTTTTTGTCGTCGGCGTCGGCTGGGTGTTCTTCCGGCTGACCTCGCTTGCCGACGGGTTCCGCTTTGCCGCGCGGCTGCTGACGTTCTGGAGCTACCCGCAGACGTCGCACAGCGTGCGCGAGCTTCTGTCCAACAAGGCGATTTTCGCCGCGGCGGTCGCGGTTTTCGGCGCGGGCGCGGCGCAGTGGCTGCTGCGGAAACGGGGGCTTGACGCGCGGCTGAAAAACAGCGCTTTGGAGCTGCGTTTCTGCGCGGCGCTCGTGCTGCTGTCGTTTTTTGCGATCGCCGGCGAAGCGTACCAGCCGTTCATCTATTTCCGGTTTTAAGAGGTTACGCATGAAGACGAAGCATCGGTCCCTCCTTTGGATTGCGACGGCGCTCTTGCTGTTCGCCTGCCCGCTGCCGCTGCATCTTGCGATCGGGGCGTACCCCGATCAGGAAAACTACGAGAACAGGACGCTGGCGGCGCTGCCCGCACTGACGTGTGAGAATTACAAAACATTTCCCGGCGAGATGGAGCGGTATTTTTCCGACCACCTCCCGTTCCGCAACGAGATGCGCAAGACCGCAAGCGTGCTCGCATTTCGATTGCTGTCCGATACGGCGTCGAAAACCGTATTCATCGGCAAGGACGGCTTTTTGTTCTTCCGCGGCGCGGCGACTGGCGACGGCGACAATGTGGGCATCTATAAAGGACTGCGCGTGTATTCCGAAGCGCAGCTCGACGGCATGCGCGAGAGGCTGCTTGGAATGCAAGCGGAGCTTGCCGCGCGCGGCGCGCGGCTCGTCGTGCTCGTGCTGCCCGAGAAGGAGGGCTGCCTGGACCGGTACATGCCGGACAGCATCGTACGCGTGAGCGAGGCTACCGACCTCGACGCGCTCGACGCGGCAATGGCTGCGCATGCGGACGCGCCGTTCGTCTATCCCAGGGTTGCGCTCCACGCGTACCGCGACGAATACCAGCTGTTCTTCAAGTACGACACGCACATGAACCTGCTCGGTGCGTTCGTCGCCTATCAGGAGGTGACGCGGGCGCTGTACGGCGAGGCGGTCCCGCTCTCGGACCAGACGGTGCGCTCGGAGCCGCTGATCGACCGCCCGTCCGGCAAACGGGACCTGGCGAATATGCTGATGCTGCGCGACCGGCTTACGGACGAGCGCGAGTACTTTGTTGAGGCGTACCCGCCGCTTTTGGATTGGTCGGACGGCGAAACCGCGGCGCAAAACGCGCGCTTTGCCGACCGGCTCCTGATCGTCGGCGACTCGGTGCGCGTGCCGTTTCTGGCGTATGCGCGCAGGGATTTTGCCGTGTGCAAGAGCCTGCATATGCGCGACTACGCGCCGGAGTTGCTCGACGAGTTTTGCCCTAGCGTCGTGTTGATGCCGATTATGGAGCGACACGCCGACTGGCTGCTTGATTGGAGCTTTACGGAATAACGACTGGGAAATCGGCGGGACGACGAACGCGCGGTCCCGCCTTTTTTGCGGGGGCGATGTTTTTTGCGAGGGCTCTGCCCCCGCACCCCCCGCTTCTTCTCTTAAAGAAAAGAAGCAAAAGATGGGCGGCTTCGCCCGCAAGCTTTTTCGCGGG
>CAZKGE010000296.1:0-1831 GCA_964552065.1 uncultured Oscillospiraceae bacterium
GACCAAGTACGCCGTAGAACTGTTCCAGCGGCAGCACGAGCTGCAGCAGGACGGCATCGCCGGCGCGGGGACGCAGCAGATTCTATTCTCCGAGGAGGCCAAGCCCTACGTGATGTGCGAGGGCGCGGAGGGCGACGACATCAAGGACTTCCAGGAGATGCTGTGCGACCTTGGGTACCTGGACAATAACCAGATCACGGGGTACTACGGCACGGATACGATCTCCGCGGTCAAAAAATTCCAGAACCGCAACCACCTTTCCAAGGACGGCAAGGCGGGCGAGCAGACGCTCGAGACGATCAACTCGCCGGACGCGCGCGTGTCCTACACAAAGGAACTGGAGATTCAGAAGGAGCGCGAGGAGGCGGAGCGCAAGGCGCGCGAGCAGACCTCCGAGGGGCGCATCGACAAGATGATCTCCGTGGCGAAGAAGCAGCTCGGCAAGCCGTATGTGCTCGGCGCGAAGGGGCCGGAGAAGTTTGACTGCTCTGGCCTGGTCTACTATTGCCTGCGGCAGGTGGATGTCTATACGCGCCGCTTAAACGCGGCCGGGTTCTCGCGCACGACCAGCTGGAAAAAGATTTCCGATCTCGACGACGTCAAGCGCGGCGACCTGCTGTTCTTCAAATCGGACGGCAGCAGCTCCGTGGGGCACGTCGGCATCTACATCGGCAGCGGCGAGATGGTCGACGCGTCGAGCGCGAACGGCGAGGTCGTGCGCCGCAGCGCGAAGTCCTCGTATTGGAAGCGCAATTTCGTGTGCGCGCGCCGTCCGATCGAATAAGGGAAACGCTTCCAGAATGGACCGCCGCAGCCGCGGCGGTCTTTTGCATTTGACAGCATAGTATGTTATACTACAAACCGATGCGCTTTTTAGCGTCCATCCGGTCGAAAGAAGGAGTATTGCCGGGAATGAAGATCAAAAACCTCATGGAGAAGATCGAGCACTCGCTGGTGGAGAACCATCAGACGACGCTGGAGCGCGCGTCGACGGCGCAGCTGCACGACGCGCTGTCCGGCGTCGTGATGGCCGAGATCGCCGACGAATGGTACGAGAGCCGGCACGCGCACGAGCGCGCCCGCGCCGCGTATTATTTCAGCGCGGAGTATCTCGTGGGCCGCAGCGTGTACAACAACCTGCTCGCGCTCGGTATCCTGGACCAGGCGCGCGAGGCGTTTTTGCAAAAAGGACTTGATTTTTCCATGTTTGAGGACATTGAGGACGCGGCGCTCGGCAACGGGGGCCTCGGCCGCCTCGCCGCATGTTTTCTGGATTCCGCCGCGACGCTCGACCTGCCGCTCGACGGCTACGGCATCCGATATAAATATGGCCTGTTCAAGCAGCGGTTCGTCGACGGCTTCCAGAGCGAGCAGGCCGACGACTGGCAGCGGCAGGGCGATCCATGGAGCCGCCGCCGCGACACGCACGAGGTGCTCGTCACGTTCGCCGACATGACCGTGCGCGCCGTGCCGTACGACATGCCCGTCATCGGGTATCACACGGACAACATCGGCACATTGCGGCTCTGGCAGAGCGAGGCCGTGCAGGATTTCGATTTTCAGCTGTTCAACGATCAGGAATACGCGCTCGCGGTGCTGGAAAAAAACGCCGTCGAGGACGTTACGCGCGTGCTGTACCCGAACGACACGACGGCGGCGGGCAAGAAGCTGCGTTTAAAGCAGCAGTATTTCCTCTCCAGCGCGTCGCTGCAGGATATTCTGCGCAGGTTCAAGCGCGAGAACCGGCCGTTCGAGCAGTTTGCGGACTACGTTTCGATCCAGCTCAACGACACGCACCCGACGGTCAGCGTTCCGGAGCTTATCCGGCTGC
>CAZKGE010000297.1:0-1773 GCA_964552065.1 uncultured Oscillospiraceae bacterium
TTGCTTCTTTTCTTTAAGAAAAGAAGCGGGTGTTTGCGGGCAGAGCCCGCAACGTTTCCTTTTCGCGAAAGCAACACCCCTGCCGTACGCTAGCACCCCGCTGCCGCTACCGCGCCCTATTCCGCCGCAGCAGCCCTTTTCGCGTCGTCGAGGCGCTTGTTTCGCAGGTACAGCACGATGTCCGTCGTCACGAACAGCAGGTTGATCGTGTAGAAGACCACGACGTAGGTCAGCTTCCCGCGCAGGAATTTGCTCGCGATGCCGAACACATAGCCTGTCCAGAGCAGCAGCTCGAACATCAGGCTCTTGCCCGCCGCCGTGCGCGAACGGTACGATTTTACGATGTTGAACGGCCAGGACAGGCCGAACAGCACCATCATGATGGTCTCGAATATCTCCGCCATACACTTCCCCTCCCCTTATTTGCAAAGGCCGAGAACGCGCCGGTAGATCTCCACGCCGGTGAGCAGCGCGCTCTCGTCAAAATCAAACTTCCCGTTGTGCAGCGGCGCGGTGTGCGCTTCGTCGCCGACGCCGAGGAACAGGAACAGCCCCGGCACCTGCTCCTGATAGAACGAAAAATCCTCGCCGGTCATCACGGGGTCCGCGATGATCGTGTCCGCGTCCTTGTCGACGAGCGTATATAAGCCCTCGACGAGCGGCCGCGGGTTGTTCACGCACGGGTAGTGCATCAGCTTGCGGAACTCGATCTTCGCGCCGGTGGCCAGCTGCAGCCCGCGCGCCATATACTCGATGCGCGCGATCAGGTCGGCAAACACGGTGCTCGAAAACGCGCGCAATGTGCCGTACATCGTGACCCTGTCCGCGATGACGTTGCGCGCGCGGCCGCCCTCGATTTTGCCGATCGTGAGCAGCGTGTCCTGGTGCGGGTCGACGTTGCGCGTGATGGCCGTCTGCACCATTGTGATGAGCTCCGCCGCGATCACGACCGCGTCCACGCCGAGCTGCGGCATCGCGCCGTGCGCGCTTTTGCCATGCACGATCACGTCGAACTCGCAGGTCTGCGCCATCATCGGGCCCCAGCGCACGGCGATCTTGCCCTTCGGCACGGTCGGCCAGACGTGCATGCCGTAGATGCGGTCCACGTCCGGGTTTTTCAGAGCACCTTCGGCGACCATGCGCGCGGCGCCGCCCGCCCCTTCCTCCGCGGGCTGGAACAGCAGCACGACGTTGTCGGCAAGCTCGTCCCGGTGCGCGTGCAGAAGCTTTGCCAGCATCAGTAGCATCGTCATGTGGCCGTCGTGGCCGCACGCGTGCATCCTGCCCTCGTGGGTCGAGCGGTAGGCCGTACGCCTCTGCTCGGCGACGTTGAGCGCGTCCATGTCCGCGCGGAACGCGACCGTCGAGCGCGGCTCCTTTGCGTAGTACACGGCCTTGACGCCCGTGCCCGCAATGCGCTCGATCCGATCCGGCGCGCATTTCTGCAAAGCGGCCTCGACGAACGCCTGCGTTTTGTACTCCGTAAACCCGGTCTCGGGAATGCGGTGCAGCGCGCGCCGTGTGCGGACGCACTCGTCCAGCAGCGCGGCAACGCTTTCGTGCAGTTCCAATGGTTCATCCCCTATCTGTGATCTGTTCGTATCGTAATAAAGTCCGGCGCGCGCCGGAGCAAAACCGTTTCCGCCGGTCCGTCCGACGCCAAGCAAAAGCGCGCGCCCGCCGGCAGAACATGCTTATCGTATGCAATTTCGATAAAGAAGTCAACTTTCCACCGGTTTTTACCGTTATTCTCGCAGAAGTATAAACACTATT
>CAZKGE010000298.1:0-1713 GCA_964552065.1 uncultured Oscillospiraceae bacterium
TTAAAGTGTTTACTGACATGCATCCGTCTGCGGATACCAATATAATAAATGGTTTCCAAAATATAGTCAACTTCGACTTGCATTTATTAAATAAATCGTGTACTTTTTATATCACAAACGGGTGGGCCGCCGCTTTTGCATGACCGCGCTCCTCCGTTCAGTTCATACGAGAATCAGGAGTATACAAATTTTATGCGGGTGTTTATCAGCGCGGACATCGAGGGCATCGCCACGACCACGATCTGGCCGCAGGCCAACCAGGGCGAGTACGGCTACGCGGAAGCGTGCCAGCAGATGACGCGTGAGGTGCGCGCGGCCTGCGACGGGGCCATCGCCGCGGGCGCGGACTACATCCTGGTCAAGGACGCGCACGCGACCGCCACGAACATCGACCCGGCCCAGCTGCCCGAGTGCTGCGAGATCATACGCGGCTGGTCCGGGCATCCGTACAGCATGGTCACCGGCGTCGACAAGAGCTTCGACGCGGCCATGTTTATCGGTTACCACTCCGCCGCCGGCCGCGACGGCAACCCGCTCTCGCACACGATGTCCGGCGATCCGCTGTGGATCCGCATCAATGGGCGCAAGGTGAGCGAGTTTCTGCTGTACAGCTGGGCCTGCGCGCTCGAGGGCGTGCCCACTTTGTTCCTTGCGGGCGACCGCATGCTGTGCGACGATTACGCGGACCTGCACCCCAAGCTTGTGACCGTGCCCGTCAAGGACGGCTACGGCGGCATGACCCGCTCGCTCCAGCCCGAGCGCGCGTGCAAGCTGATCCGCGAGCGCAGCGAACAGGCGCTTCTATCGGACCTCTCCGGCGCGCTCTGCCGCCTGCCGGACGATTTTCTGCTCGAGATCTGCTACAAGGACCAGAAGGTCGCCACGCGTCGCAGCTTTTACCCGGGCTGCGCGAAGGCGGACGACAACACGATCCGCATGCACGCAGGCGATTATTTCGAGGTGCTCCGCGCGATCGGGTTCCTGGTTTAACCGGCGGGAGGGCATATGCCGCTCTTTCACAAAACCGCGCCAAAGCGCGTGCGGGAGAACCTGCGGGCGTTTCAGAACGCGCGCTTCGACTACCAAAAGTTCGTACGCAGGCAGTACCTTGACAGGGACTGCGCCTACATTTTCGCGGGCGTCAGCTGTCTGGGCGATGTCGTGTCCGCGTATTCCGTGCCCGGCTACGAATGGATCAACCGCAGCTTCTCCGACTACGTCGAGGAGTGCGCGTTCTTTATCCCGATCGAGGACGCGATCGTGCTCACCATCTCGGGCGCGCGGTTCTCCGAGGCCGAGCAGGCCGTGGTCCGCCGCGTGATCTCGGACTATTTCGGCGCGCAGCTCTGCGAAACGAAGGCCCGCCTCACCGAAAACGCCAAGCGCGCGGCGCTGCTGCTCTCCATCGGCTCGGTCAGTGCCGCGCTGTTCGTTTTGTGCAGCACGGCGTTCGACATCCCGCTCTTGCGCGAGCTCGTGCTCGTATTCTCGTGGTTCAGTCTGTGGGAGTTTCTGCGGCTCCTGATATTCGACCGCAGGGATTTGATGCGCAAAAAGCTCGAGGACGGGCAGCTCTGCCAGATGCGCGTGGAGTTTGCGGCGGAGGAAAGTGCGGGAGAAGCGGGGACGGAGGGGTGACGGTTCGGGCGGAGGCTTATGGGATTGCGCTTTTCTTTTACAGGGGCTTTGCCCTGCAAAAGAGTACGTTGGAGG
>CAZKGE010000299.1:0-1703 GCA_964552065.1 uncultured Oscillospiraceae bacterium
AACGGAGATCGTGGCAAACGGCCGCATGTCGCGCGCGCGGTATGAGCGGTACGCCGCGATCTGCACGGATTTTCAACAGAGGAGGAAACACCGCTTTGATTAAGATCGCGCCCTCGATATTGACGGCGGACTTTGCCAACCTTGGCGCCGCCGCGGAGCAGCTTGTAAGCTGGCAGGCGGACTGGCTGCACCTCGACGTCATGGACGGCCGTTTCGTACCGAACCTCACGTTCGGCCCCGCGATGTGCGCGGCGCTGCGCAAGCGCTGCAATCTGCCGTTCGACGCGCACCTGATGGTTGAAACACCCGCGGACTGGATCGAACCGTTCCGCGACGCGGGCGCGGACATTCTGACGTTTCACGTCGAGGCGGAGACGCACATCCACCGCACGCTCGAGCGCATCCACGCCGCGGGCATGCGCGCGGGCGTCGTGCTCAACCCCGCCACGCCGATCACAAGCTGCGAGCACGTGCTCGAGAACTGCGACATCGTGCTGCTGATGAGCGTCAACCCCGGCTTCGGCGGCCAGAAGTTCATTCCGGCCGTCGTGGAGAAGATCCGCCGGCTGCGGCGATTGATCGACGAGCGCGGCCTGACCTGCGAGATCGAGGTCGACGGCGGCATCAACCCGCAGACGGCGAGGCTCTGCGCCGACGCGGGCGCGACGGTACTCGTGGCCGGCAACAGCATTCTCTCCGCAAGCGACCCCGCCGACATGGTGCGGCGGCTGCGCTGCGAATAAATGTAAGGCGGCTTGTGCTCCAGGCGCTCGCGTGAATTGAGAAACGGACCGTTGATTTAAGCTGAGCGTATTTCAAAACTTGCGTGAAGGTGTTTATGTAAGCTTAAACTGAGGAACGGACCGTTGATTTAGGCCGAACTATTTAAAACTTGCGTGAAAGTACAGGTGTACACGCAAAAAAAAAGACCGGGAGCAGCGCCCCGGCCTTTTCCATTGCTTGTTTCTTTGCTTATTCCTCGTCCGCTTCGGACGCCCCCCCCTGCTTGAGCAGACAGTCCAGCAACGTGCGGTAGATCCGCTCCGCCTCGGCGGGCCAATTCCTGCGCGCGCGGTTGGCCATGTCGCGCGAGGCCAGATTGAGCGCAATCGAAAGCTCGACGGCGTCGCGGTTCTGCGCGGTCAGCTCGACGCGGTACCCGCCGCCCGAAAGCTCTGCCATCGAGGACACAAGCTCGGTCTCTAAACGCATCTCGTCCCTGTGCGCGTCCGCGTACTGCGTCAGCTTCTCGCGCAGAGAGTGCGGCAAGCTCTCGCCGAACAGCGAGAGGATCTCCTGCCCGCGGACGGTCACGCGGTATCCCTGCCCGAACGCGCGCGGAATCGCCGCGATGTACCCGTCCTCCTCCAGCTCGTTCATCGCGGCCTGAAACGCGAAGTACGAGATGCACTCCGTCTCGACCATCGCGCGGTACAACTGCTCGCGCTGCAGCTCCAGCCCGGAGGCCTCCGAGTAAAACAAAATCGTCAGTTTATCCTTGGATTCACCGTGCGCAAACCTTGGCATATTCACCACCGACTTCAGTATACCATACAAAGAAACAGCCGCCAAGCCGCTATGCGTACGGGGGTGTTATTTTCGCGATTCCATTATTGACAACCCCCATTTTCGCCGGTATAATAACAAAGTGCGCGGCAGTGCTGGAATTGGCAGACAGGCACGTTTGAGGGGCGTGTGCGCAG
>CAZKGE010000300.1:0-1703 GCA_964552065.1 uncultured Oscillospiraceae bacterium
GGCACAAGCCGGCCGTACACGTCGTCGTTGATGACCATCACGGGGGCGAGGCCGAAGCAGCCGAGGCAGCGCGTGGCTTCGAGCGTGTATTTCGCGTCCGACGTCGTCGAGCCGGCCTTGACGCCGAGCTCCTTCTCCAGCTCCTCCAGCACGGTCTGGGAGCCCTTGACATAGCAGGCCGTACCCAGGCAGACCGCAACGCGGTATTTGCCGTTCGGATTGAGCGTAAACTGACCGTAGAACGTCACTACCTGGTACACTTCCTCGATCGAAAGCCCCAGTCCCTTGGCGATCATGGTCTGCACCTCAATCGGCAGGTACCCGTAGATCTCCTGCGCCTTTTGCAGCACGGGCATCAGCGCGCCCTGGGTGTTCTTGTGCGCGTCGATCACCTTCTGCAGCTGCAGCTCCTGATCCGGAGTCCCATGAAAGGGTACGACCGTTTTTTGCTTTGCCATTTTGTTCCTCCTCGTTGTCGGTTCTTAGCAAAATTCGATGGGCGTCCAGTCCAAACGGTTTGTATTATAGCATACGCCTCCACCAAAAGAAAGAGGCGGCAGCCAAACCTATCAATAATATATACACGCCGGTTTCGTATAACAAAACGCTATACTTGGCGGGGCGCTTTGACAGCCGCGCCGCCGCGGGCTATAATGGTGGAAAACGCGTGAAAGGACGCTCCGACATGAAGATCCTCGTGACCGGCGGCGCCGGCTATATCGGCAGCCACACCGCGCTCGCGCTCCTCGACGCCGGATATGAAGTGCTGATCGCGGACAACTTTTCAAACAGCAAGCCCGAGGTGCTCCGGCGGCTTTCGGCGCTTGCGGCGCGGCCATTCGCGTTTTCGGAGTGCGACCTGGCCGATCCCGCCGCGGCGGAACGGCTGTTTATCGAACACGACATCGGCGCGGCTGTCCATTTTGCGGGCTATAAGGCCGTCGGCGAATCCGTCGGCAAGCCGCTGATGTATTTCCGCAACAACCTGTTTTCAACGATCAATCTGCTCGATTCCATGAAGCGGCACAACGTGACCCGCTTCGTGTTCTCGTCGTCCGCCACGGTCTACGGCGATCCGGACAGCGTGCCCATCCGCGAGGACGCGCCGCTTCGCACGACGAATCCATACGGCCGCACGAAGCTTATGATCGAGGACATGCTGCGCGATGCGGCCGCGGCCGATCCCGCGCTGCGCGTCTGCCTGCTGCGCTATTTTAACCCCGTCGGCGCGCACCCATCCGGCCGCATCGGCGAGGACCCCGCCGGCATCCCGAACAACCTGATGCCGTACATCGCGCAGGTGGCCATCGGCAGGCGTGAGTATCTCAGCGTGTTCGGCAACGATTACCCCACGCGCGACGGCACCGGCGTGCGCGACTATATCCACGTGGCCGACCTCGCGCGCGGGCACGCCGCGGCGCTAAAGAAGCTCGAGGACGGCGCGGGCGTGTACACGTACAACCTCGGCACCGGTACGGGCTGCTCCGTACTGGAAGTGCTCGCAGCCTACGGCCGCGCCTGCGGCCGCGAGCTGCCCCGCCGCATCGCCGGCCGCCGCGCGGGCGATATCGCAAGCTGCTACGCCGATCCCGCAAAGGCCGCAAAAGAGCTTGACTGGCGCGCCGAGCTGGACCTCGACCAAATGTGCCGAGACAGCTGGAACTGGCAGCGGAACAATCCGAACGGGTACGAGTAAGCGGCGG
>CAZKGE010000301.1:0-675 GCA_964552065.1 uncultured Oscillospiraceae bacterium
GAGCAGACGGTGTCGTTCGAGCGCGCGGTCGCGTTCGCAACGTATGCGCACGGGAATCAGCTCCGCGAGTCGGGCGAGCCGTACATCTCGCACCCGCTCGCCGTGGCCAAGATCGTCATGGACATGGGCATGGACGCCGACAGCGTGACGGCGGCCGTGCTGCACGACGTGGTCGAGGACTGCAAGGGCGTCACGATCGCGGACATCGAGTCGCAGTTCGGCAAAGAGGTGGCCATGCTGGTCGACGGCGTGACCAAGCTGACGATCTCCGGCAAGCAGACATATATTACGAAGAAGCAGGAGCAGGCGGAGAACCTTCGGAAGCTGTTCCTCGCCATCGCGGCGGACGTGCGCGTGGTCATCATCAAGCTGGCGGACAGGCTCCACAACATGCGCACGATCGCGTACTGCAACCCCGTCAAGCGCGCCAGGAAAGCGCGCGAGTCGCTCGAGGTGTACGCGCCGCTTGCGCACCGATTCGGCATGGGCGCGCTCAAGGGCGAGCTCGAGGACCTCTCGTTCCAGTATCTGATGCCGACCGAATACGAAGACATCAAGCGCCAGTTCGAGCAGCAGCAGAAGGAGCGCTTGACCGTGCTGGACGAGGCGATGCGCCGCATCAGCGCGCAATTGCGCGAGGCGGGCATCAAGGCCAGCATCAGCGGGCGCCCGAAG
>CAZKGE010000301.1:685-1676 GCA_964552065.1 uncultured Oscillospiraceae bacterium
CACCTGTACAGCGTCTATAAAAAGATGCAGCGCATCAACAGCACGATCAACGAGATTTACGATTTAATCGCCATCCGCGTGATCGTCGAGTCGATCAACGACTGCTACGCCGCGCTCGGCGTCATCCACGCAAGCTGGAAGCCGCTGCCGGGGCGGTTCAAGGACTATATCGCAACGCCAAAGCCGAACATGTACCGTTCGCTGCACACGACGCTGCTGGCCGACAACGCCATTCCGTTCGAGGTGCAGATCCGCACGCAGGAGATGCACAAGACCGCGGAGTTTGGCATCGCGGCGCACTGGATGTACAAGGAGGGCCGCACGGTCCAAACGATTTTGGACCGCAAGACGAGCTGGCTTAGGCAGATTGTCGAAGCCAAGGACACGACGGAGGACAGCTCGGAGTTTGTCGAGAACATCCTTAAGGATTTTTTGGGCGAGTACGTGTTCGTGCTCACGCCGCGCGGCGAGATCATCGACCTGCCCAAGGGTTCGACGCCGCTGGACTTTGCCTACCGCATCCATACGAACATCGGCCACCACTGCCAGCACGCCAAGGTGAACGGCACGCTGGTGCGGCTCGATTATAAGCTGAAGACGAACGAGGTCGTCGAGATCGTCACGTCGAACAGCCAGCCGGGGCCGAGCCGCGACTGGCTCAAGATCGTCAAGACACAGTCCGCCAGGAACAAGATCCGCCAGTGGTTTAAGAAGGAGAACCGCGACGAGAACCTCGCGCGCGGCCGCGAGCTGCTTGAGGAGAGCGCCAAGCGCCAAGGCAAGCAGCTCTCGATGCTGCTGAAGCCCGAATACTACAACGAGGTGCTCAAGCGCTTCAACTTTGCGACGCTCGAAGATCTGTACCTTGCGATCGGCTTTGGCGGCGTGTCCGCGGGGCAGGTGCTGCATAAGCTTCTCGATTACAAAGTCCGCGACGAAAAGCGCGAGGAGCTCGAGAGCCGGCTGCTCTCCGCGCCCTCGCAGGACGAGG
>CAZKGE010000302.1:0-1648 GCA_964552065.1 uncultured Oscillospiraceae bacterium
GACTGCCTGGCCCGCCAGGTCCGTCAGCGGCAGCAGCGCGAGCTTTTCCGAGAACGCGTCCCATTCCTGCTGCGACATGCCGAACAGGCAATTAACGCCCTTCGCGCCCAAAATCCCCTCGGTGACCACGATCAGCTCGCCGACGGTCTCCCTCCACTTTGCGGGTATGAACACGCGGCCTTTCGCATCGAACGAATGATCATAGGTCCCAATCAACATGCCGCTGCCACCCCTTCCCGCTCGAGTGCCCATATGCCGCAAACTATGGTAGAAGTATACACCACTTCACCCCATTTGTCACCACTTTTATGAATAATTTGTGCATGTTTTTTGAACAATCTATTAATTCGATTCGTTTCGCGGCTGAATTTTGGATACAGGTCCGGTTTTTTCCCTTGACGGATGGGAAAATATGATATACTGAAAGTTCAGAAACGTAAAATACGGGGTAGCTATGTCTTCAGAATATACGGTGGATCAAATCAAGGTCATGGAGGGCCTCGATGCGGTGCGCATGCGGCCCGGCATGTACATCGGCTCGACCGGCCAGCGCGGACTGCATCATCTTTTATGGGAGATCGTCGACAACGCCATCGACGAGGCGGCCAACGGCTACGCCAGCGAAATCGCCGTCACGATCCACCGCGACAACTCCGTCACGGTGGCCGACAACGGCCGCGGCATCCCCGTGGGCATCCACGAGAAGCTCGGCGTGTCGGGCGTGGAGGTCGTGTTCACGCAATTGCACGCGGGCGGCAAGTTCGGCAACGACTCCTACGGCTACTCGGGCGGGCTGCACGGCGTCGGCGCGTCCGTGGTCAACGCGCTGTCGGAGTGGCTCACCGTCGAGGTGTATTTTGAAAACCGCGCGTACAAAATGGAGTTTCGCAGCGGGCCCGACGCCTCCGGCAAAATCATCTCCGGCAAGCCGCAGTATCCGCTCGCCGAGGTCGGCCGCACGAGAAAGCAAGGCACGGTCGTGACGTTTTTGCCCGACGCGCGCGTGTTTGAGACGATCGAGATGAGCTTCGACGCCGTCTCGCGAAGATTGCGCGAGCTGGCCTACCTCAACCGCAACGTCAAGATTACGCTTGTCGACGAGCGCGGCGGCGCCGAGAAGAAGCGCGCCGTGGAATACCGCTTCGACGGGGGCCTGTCGGACTTTGTCGCCTATCTCAACAGCGACAAGACCGCGCTCTACGAGCCGCCGATCCATTTCTCCGGCACGTCCGGCGACATCGTCGTCGAGGTTGCCATGCAGCACAACGACGGCTACGCGGACAACATCTTCTCCTACGTCAACAACATCCCGACCACCGAGGGCGGCACGCACGAGACGGGCTTTAAGGTCGCGCTGACCAAGGTGCTCAACGACTTCTGCCGCAAGACGGGCCTGCTCAAGGACAAGGACGCGCCGCTCTCCGGCGAGGATTTCCGCGAGGGCTGCACCGCCGTGCTCTCGCTCAAGATGCGCTCGATCCAGTTCGAGGGTCAGACCAAGACCAAGCTCGGCAACACCGAGGCGCGGCCCGCGGTCGAGAGCGTGGTCACGGAGAAGCTCGTGCCCTATCTCGAGGACCTCAAGAACGCGGACACCGCCGCGCGCATCGCGGACAAGGCCGTCAAGTCCGCCAAGGTGCGCGAGGCC
>CAZKGE010000303.1:0-1596 GCA_964552065.1 uncultured Oscillospiraceae bacterium
CGGCGGCGCCGCCCGCGATACAAATGGTACGGATGCGCTTCTTGCGCCGTTTGTCGCGGATCGCCGCGGCGTATCCGTTCTCCGCATGTTCCATGAAAAGACCTCCCCGATAAATTCGATTCCATCTTAATTTCCGCATGTGGCATAATCATGGCATGGAAAGAAAGGATTGTGTAGGTTCGCGGCCAAAGAATTTTGCGGGAATACGTTTCGTTTTTGCCAAGATTATGCCAACATCGGCGAATATACTCTCTGATAGAATAACCAAGGAGGTTTGAACGCTCCATGCATCGTCGTTCATCCATCGGTTCCGCGGCGGCGGCGCTCGTTTTGGCCGCTCTCGCGCTGCTGTTTCCCCTGCGCGCGGCGCAGGCGGCGGCTGTCGGCGCGGACGATTCGAATTTTTCTAACCTAATTAAAAATGGCGAACCCGAGATCGTCGTGACGGAGAATGTCACGACAACATCCGACTTGACGGTCCAGTCTGGCGTTCTAATTAACCTGGGCTCGTATACGTGGACGATCAACTCGGGCACGGTGATCATCAACGGCAGCGTGTCCGGCTCCGTCATAGCGGGCGCGGGCGCGACGGTTTTTGTCGGCGGCTCGGCGACGTCCGTCTCGGGCGCGGGCACGGTCTACGTACCCGCCAGCAATCTCGGCGGCGCCGCCGCCATCCCCAGCCTTGTTTCGGCAAGCGACGGCACGGCCGAGTGGGAGATCGTCACCTATAACGGAAGCTACTGGTGCGCGCCGGGCAATGCGGCAAAAACGGTTGAATCGGTCGCCGCCGGCGACCCCGCCGTCACGTACCGCAGCGTCGGCGGCGCCTGGGAGCGCGTCTATACGATCACCTACCGCACCGGAAGCGGCACAAACGCCGCCGGCAATCCGGCGAGCTTTACGGCAAGCGACCTGCCTCTGACGCTCAAGGCCGCGATCCCGAGCGCGGCGCAGTCGGCGCAGGGCATCGTGTTTCTGTATTGGTCCGGCGGGAGCGTTACCGTGACTGCGACGAACGCGAGCATCCTTCCTTCCGGTACGGCGTCCGACCAGGTGATGACGGCCGCGTGGGGCGCGCCCGTGAGCGGCGGTTCCGGCTCGATGACCGGTACCGGCGGGTTCTCGCTTGGCGGATATAGTCTCGGCTCGGGCAGCGCCTCGTCCTCGGCCGCGGACGCGACCGCCGATGAGGAAACAGCTGCCGACGATACGGCCGCGGAGGACGAAAGCACGACGCAGACCGTGCGCGTGCGGCAGGCGCGCTCCACCACGCAGGTCGCGTTCGCAAACGGCACGGCCACCGATATGGACGTGCCCACGGCGGAATCCATCCAAAAACACGGTTTTCCGTGGGGCTGGGCCGCCGCGGGCGCCGCGGCGCTTTTTATCGCGGGCGCGGCGCTCTACGCGCATAAGCACCGCGACGACGACGTCGAGGAGGAGTGAGCCGGGAGGAAACGGCGGGGACGGGGGACGTTCGAGGGCGCTGCCCCCTGCCCACAGTTCGCAATGGTCGTGCGGGCCTTTATCGGCCCACACTCCCTTGCTCACTGGGCCTACGCTTCGCTTCATCCGCCACAGGCGGCGCTCAGC
>CAZKGE010000304.1:0-1569 GCA_964552065.1 uncultured Oscillospiraceae bacterium
GTCGAGACCGCGCTTGCCTGCGAGCGCATCGCGCGCGAAAACGGCGCGACGCCCGCGACCATCGCGATACTCGACGGCAAGCTCTGCGCGGGCCTGAGCACCGACGAGATCGACCGGCTCGGCCGCGCCGGCGGGAGCGTCGCTAAGGCGAGCCGCCGCGACATCCCCATGCTCGTGGCCCGTCATGCAGACGGCGCGACGACCGTCGCCGCGACCATGATCGTCGCGGCCATGGCCGGCATCCGCGTGTTTGCGACCGGCGGCATCGGCGGCGTGCACCGCGGCGCGCAGGAGACGATGGACATCTCCGCCGACCTGACCGAGCTTGCGCGCACGCCCGTCGCCGTCGTCTGCGCGGGCGCAAAGAGCATACTCGACCTCGGCCTGACGCTCGAATACCTCGAGACGCAGGGCGTGCCCGTCGTCGGCTGCGGCACCGATACGCTCCCCGCGTTCTATACGCGCGGCAGCGGGTTCCCCGTCGGCTTCCGTCTCGACACGCCCGAGGAGATCGCCGCCGCCATCCGCGCGCAGCGCGAGCTGGGCTTTGCCGGCGGCATGCTGATTGCAAACCCGATCCCCGAGGAATACTCGATGGATGAGCGCGCCATAAACGCCGCCATCGACCAGGCCGTCGCCGAAGCGCGCGCGCAGGGCGTGACCGGCAAAGCCGTTACGCCGTTCCTGCTCGCGCGCATCAAGGACCTCACCGGCGGCGACAGCCTCGCCGCCAACATCCAGCTCGTGTTCAACAACGTCCGGCTCGCGGCCAGGATCGCCGCCGCGCTGTAGAGCGGGGCTAGAAACATTAAAGTCAAATCGGGGACGCGATGCGTCCCCGATTATATTTATAAGGTGGTTCTTGTGCGGGGTCCAATGGGTCTGCTGCATAAGGGGTACGATGAGGGCTCCGCCCTCAAACACCCGCCAAAGGGACAAGTCCCTTTGGAAACCCTAATAGTTTCACAAGCTTTCCTGCAAACCCATAATTCAGAGCTAAGCGCTACCCGCGGAAGGCCGAGCCTAACTTTACTTTTTCCTGCGGGTTCCAAGGGTCTCAGACCCTTGACGGGTGCGCGAGGGCAGCGCCCTCGCACCGTTCCCCTTCTCTTAAAACAGCTTCAACGCCTCGTGCGGCGGCAGTTTCTCAATCCGCCAGATGTCGCGCGCGTACTCGAACACCGTGCGGTCGGAGGAGAACCGTCCCGCCGACGCGACGTTGAGCAGACACTTGCGCCCGAACGCGATGCGGTCCGCATAGTCGGTGATCGCGGTCAGCTTGCGCGCAATGTAGGGCATGAGCTCGAGCAGCACGTAATAGCGGTCCGGCCGCTCCCAGCCGTTGCCGAAGAGCAGCGCGCGGTGCAGGTCCGCAAACGCGCCGCTGTTGTCGTCGGACAGCGTGCCGTCGATCAGCGTGTCGACGACGCGGCGCACGCGCGGCTCGCAGTCGTAAATCGTCTTGGGGCTGTACTCGCAGCGCATGGCGTTGAGCGTATCGACCGTGTAGCCGAATATATAGTTGTTCGCTTCGCCCGCCTCGGCAACGATCTCGACGTTCGCCCCGTC
>CAZKGE010000305.1:0-1568 GCA_964552065.1 uncultured Oscillospiraceae bacterium
ATGTATCACTTTCCTTCGATGGCATGACCCAACAGGTTCCAAGGGTACTTCTCAGCCGGATTTTTCGGTCCGGCGCCCCCGTGACGCGTATATGGTATCATCCAAATCCGCCGCTGTCAAGGCGCGCATTGACAAACGGCAAAAAACCTCCTACCATGTGGATTGTGAACGTGAAGGGGGTCCCTTTTTTATGAGGCTGGATAAATTTTTGAAGGTGTCGCGCATCATCAAGCGGCGCACCGTCGCCAACGAGGCGGCGTCGGCCGGACGCGTGTCGATCAACGGCCGCACGGCGAAGCCCTCCGCCGAGGTGCGCGCGGGCGACGAGGTCGATATCCTGATGGGCGGCAAGCATTTCCGCTTCCGCATCGAGAGCGTCGCGGAATACATAAAAAAGGACGACGCGGCGGCGATGTACACCGTGCTGTCCGGGGAACAGTAACCATGGTGCGCGTGCTCGGCATTCTGCTCTGCGCGGGCGAGAGCAGCCGCATGGGCTTTTGCAAGCTGACGACGCCGCTGTGCGGGCGCACGGCGATCGAACGCAGCATGGACGCGCTGCTGACCGGCGGCTGCGACGCGCTGCTGTTCGCCGCGTCGGACAGAACGCGCGGTTATCTCGAACGGCTGTCCGTCCCCGTGCCGCACGCGCTTTGTTCGGGTGGCGGCACGCGGCAGGAATCCGTCAAACGCGCGCTCGCGGCGGCCGAATCGCTGCTCGGCGCGGCGCCGGACGACGTGGCCGTGATTCACGACGCGGCGCGCTGCCTCGTCGGTCCCGAGGCCGTGCGCGCGTCGATAACGAGCACGAGAAACTTCGGCAGCGGCGTGGCCGCGACGCGCGCGACGGACACGGTGTTCCGCGTGACGGACGGCAAAACCGCGGCGCTCGACCGGACGGAGCTTCTGCTCATGCAGACGCCGCAGACGTTCTTATTCGGCCGCATCCGCGCGGCCTACGAGTGCGCCGATACGGCCGCGACCGACGACTGCACGCTGTACCTGGCCGCGGGATACGAGCCGCATTTTGTCGAGGGCGGGCCGGGCAATTTTAAGCTCACGTCGCGCGCGGACTGGGAGCGCGCGGCCCTGCATCTCTGCGGCGGCGCGGCGGGCGTCGGCACAGGGTTCGACACGCACCGGCTCGTCGAGGGCCGCAAGCTGATCCTGGGCGGCGTGGAGATCCCGTTCGAGAAGGGGCTGCTCGGCCACTCCGACGCGGACGTGCTCGCGCACGCGGTCACCGACGCGCTGCTCGGCGCGGCGTCGCTCGGCGACATCGGCAAGCACTTTCCGGACACCGACGAGCGCTACCGCGGCATCGACAGCCTGATCCTGCTTGCCGAGGCCGCGCGGAGCGTGCGCGAAACGGGCCTTGTCCCGCTGCACATCGACGCGACCGTGATCGCGCAAAAGCCCAGGCTCGCGCCGTACATTGAAAAAATGCGCGCGCGCATCGCGGAGGCGGCGGGCACGGGGATCTCGCGCGTGAGCGTGAAGGCGACCACGACCGAGGGCATGAACGACGAGGGGCGCGGCCTGTGCATCTCCGCGCAGGCGATCGCGCT
>CAZKGE010000306.1:0-1562 GCA_964552065.1 uncultured Oscillospiraceae bacterium
AGGCCGCCTGTTCAGGCGGCCTTTATGGTAGATTTCATGGATCTTCGGGATGGACGCTGTGCCGGAATAGCCGCAGTCTGGGTTTCCAAAGGGGGTTTCCTCCTTTGGCAGGGGCGCGGGGACGGAGTCCCCGCGCGTTCTTCGTCCCCCGTCCCCCGTCCCCCGTCTCCCGTCTCCCGTCTCCCGTCTCCCGTCTCCCGTCTCCCGTCCCCCGTCTTCCCGTTTCCTTCCCCCCGCATTGACAACCGCGGCGCGTGTGGTATACTAAGCATGATTTCGAACGACTCGGGAAGCAGTAGCGGAACGAACGCAAGGTCCGAAAGAGAGCCGCGCCGATGGCTGAGAGCGCGGCGGCCGCGCGCCGCAAAGACCGCCCGACGACGGAGTCCGGGCCCGCCCGATACAGCGGAGAGAGCGCGCGCCGATAGACCGGCGCGAAACCGGGTGGAACCGCGGTGCGGCGTAAAGAGCCGATCGTCCCTGTCAGCGTGCAGGGACGTTTTTGTTTTGTTGAGAGAAAGCAAGGAGGAGATACCCATGATCATCACATTCCCCGACGGCGGAACGCGCGAATTTCCGGACGGCAGCACGCCGCTCGACATTGCGGCCTCGATCAGCCCGCGGCTGGCAAAGGCGACGCTGTCGTGCAGCATTGACGGCGCGCATGCCGACGCGTTCCGGCCCATCCGCGGCGACCACGCGGTCAAATTTTACATGTTCGACGACGAGAACGGTCGCTGGGCGTACCGACACACGGCGTCGCACCTGCTCGCGCACGCGGTGAAGCGCCTGTACCCGGACATCAAGCTCGCGATTGGCCCCGCGATTGAGAACGGCTTCTACTACGACTTCGACGCGCCGGAACCGTTTTCGCCGGCGGACCTCGAGCACATCGAGAAGGAGATCGACAAGATCTCGCGCGAGGACCTGCCGCTCGAGCGGTTCGAGCTGCCGCGCGCCGAGGCGATCGCGCTGATGGAGAAGCTGGGCGAGCCGTACAAGGTCGAGCTGATCCGTGACCTGCCCGCGGACGCTGCGATCAGCTTTTACCGCGAGGGCGACTTTACCGACCTGTGCGCCGGCCCGCACGTCAAAAGCACCGGCGTGGTCAAGAACGTGAAATTGATGAACGTCGCGGGCGCGTACTGGCGCGGCAGCGAGAAGAACAAGATGCTGCAGCGCATCTACGGCACGGCGTTTGAGAAGAAGGCCGACCTCGACGCGTACGTGACCGCGATCGAGGAGGCCAAGAAACGCGACCACAACAAGCTCGGCCGCGAGCTCGAGCTGTTCACGACCGTGGACATGATCGGCCAAGGCCTGCCGGTCCTTTTACCCAAAGGTGCGCGCGTGATCCAGCTGCTGCAGCGCTTCGTCGAGGACGAGGAGCAGAAGCGCGGGTATCTTTTGACCAAGACGCCGTTCTTTGCCAAGAGCGACCTGTACAAGCTCTCCGGCCACTGGGACCACTATCGCGCCAACATGTTCGTCATGGGCGACCCGGACGACGAGGAGTCCGAGGTGTTCGCGCTGCGGCCCATGACCTGCCCGTTCCAGTTCAT
>CAZKGE010000307.1:0-1548 GCA_964552065.1 uncultured Oscillospiraceae bacterium
ACGATACCGGCGCGCCTTCCTGCGGCGCGGACTGCGGCCCCGGCTGCGACTGCGGCAAGTACCTCGAGATCTGGAACAACGTGTTCATGGAGTACAACAAGGTCGCCGACGGCGTATTCGAGCCGCTCTCGCAGAAGAACGTCGACACCGGCATGGGCCTCGACCGCACGGTCGCGACGCTGCAGGGCGTGCCGAGCGTGTTCGATACGGACGCGTTCACCGGCATCATCGGCAAAATCGAAGTGCTCAGCGGGAAATCCTATCATAATGATACGGAGTTTACGCGCGCGTTCCGCATCGTCGCCGACCACCTGCGCTGCGCGACGTTCATGCTCGGCGACCAGCGCGGCGTCACGCCGTCCAACGTCGACCAGGGCTATATCCTGCGCCGCCTGATCCGCCGCGCAATCCGCTTTGCGATGCAGCTCGGCATCCCCGACGGCTCGCTCTCGGAGATCGCCGCCGTGGTCGTCGACCAGTACGGCGCGTTCTACCCCGAGCTTGCCGAAAACCGGGAAAAGATCCTCTCCGAGCTCGACAAGGAGGAGCAGCGCTTCGCCAACACGCTCAAGAAGGGCATGAAGGAGTTCGACCGCCTCGCGGCGCAGCTGATCGGCGACCGCATCGACGGCGCGGCGGCGTTCCGGCTGTACGACACGTACGGCTTCCCGATCGAGTTCACCGAGGAGCTCGCCCGCGAGCGCGGCATCTCGGTCGACCTCGACGGCTTTCATGACGCGTTCAAGCAGCATCAGGAAACCTCGCACGCCGGCGCGGAACAGCGCTTCAAGGGCGGCCTCGCCGACAACACCGAGGCGACCGCGCAGCTGCACACCGCGACGCATCTTCTGCAGGCCGCGCTGCGCAGCGTGCTGGGCGACGACGGGGTAGCGCAGAAGGGCTCGAACATCACCGCCGAGCGGCTGCGCTTCGACTTCTCGTTCCCGCGCAAGCTCCTGCCCGAGGAGCTTCAGGCCGTCGAGGATATGGTCAACGACGCGATCGCCCGCGACATTGCGATCGACTGCGTCGAGATGACCGTGCCCGAAGCCAAGGCGGCCGGCGCGATCGGCCTGTTTGACGCAAAATACGGCGAGAAGGTCAAGGTGTACACGGTCGGCGACGTCAGCCGCGAGATCTGCGGCGGCCCGCACGCCGGACGCACCGGCGAGCTCGGCCGGTTTGAGATCAAAAAGGAGGAAGCGTCCTCCGCGGGCGTGCGCCGCATCAAAGCGGTGTTGAACCATGAGTAACTTCTTCCGGTACAACTGGGAATTGCACGGGCAGACCGCGAGGTTCCTTGTCGACCTCGATTATGCCGGCAAGTTTGACCTGATGGGCGATTTTATCACGCTCATCCACGTCACCTGCCTGCCCGCCGATCCCTCGCAGCCGGAATTCTCGCGGCGCGAGCGCGCACGGCTTGAAACCGTCGCGCCCCGTTGCATGGAGATATTGGGCGCAAGCGGCGCATACGCCGGCGCGATCGACATCGGCGCGCAGCGCAGGCTCTATTTCTACGTCAGCGACGCGCGGCTGCTCGTGCCG
>CAZKGE010000308.1:0-1542 GCA_964552065.1 uncultured Oscillospiraceae bacterium
TTCATCTTGGGTCCGAACGCGTCGCGCACTCCGTCGCCCACGAAGTTGAACCCGAGCACCGTCAGCACGATCAATATGCCCGCCGGAATCCAGATAAACCAGTAGTTCGTCATCACGTACACGTTCGTCGCGGCGTTGATGATGCTGCCCCACGAGGCCAGCGGGTATTTGACCCCGAGGCCCAGGAACGACAGCGTCGCCTCCGTGATGATGATCGCGCCCAGGTTCATCGTCGCCTGCACGATCAGAAGCGGCATGACGTTCGGCACGAGGTGGCGGAATATCCGCCGCGAGACGCGGATGCCGGCCGCCTCGGCGGCGACCATGAAGTCCTGCTCGCGCAGCGAAAGGATCTGCCCGCGCACGATGCGCGCGATGCTCGTCCAGCCTAAAAGCCCAAGCACGGCCATCAATATGAATATCCGCTTGATCGGGTCGATCTCCATCTTGTCCATCACCGTGCCGATAATCATGACGATCGGGTAAAACGGCAGGCAGTTGAACAGGTCGACGAGGCGCATCAGCGCCGAGTCCAGCCATTTGCCGAAATAGCCGGAGACGCCGCCGATTACCACGCCGATGAACGTCTCAAAAAACACGACGACGAAGCCCACCATCAGCGAAATCCGGCCGCCGTACATCAGCCGCGTCATCACGTCCATGCCGTTGCTGTCCGTGCCGAGCAGGTGCGTTTTCGACGGGAACTCATACATCGTGATGATGCGCGCTTCCGTCAGGGTAAGCACGTTGTAGGTCAGGTTCACGCGGTTGATACGGTACTCCACCTCCACTCCCGTTTCGTCGGCGAACGTAAAGCGGTCGAGCTTCTGGCGGATGGCGTCGCGGATGGCGGCTTTAAACGGCGCGGACAGGAACACGTCGTTGGCCTTTGTGGAGACCAGGATGTCCGACACTGTGCAGACGGGAGCATTGTCCGAGACGGCGGACACGAGCTTGTCGCCGCCCGCGTCCTCAATTTTGTACTCCGCGCCGTCCGCCGAGAACGCGGCCCGGCCCTGGGACAGCGCAAGCTCCGCCTGATAGCGGAACATAAAAGCGGCGACCGCCGCTTTGCCGCCCTCGTCGAACGCGTCGAACACGCGCTTCGACGCCAGCGCGATCGGCTCGACGACGAACACGCCGTACGTCTTGCCCGCGCTTTGCAGCGCGTACGTCGTGCCCGCGTATTCAAACGACGCCGCGCGCGCGTCCACCGCCGCCCTGGCTACATTGATGAACTCCGGCGTAACGGCAAGACCCGCCCCCTCCACGGCGTTGACCGTGAAGCGGTTGGCCAGCGTGCGCACCTCGGCGACCTTGACTGCGTCGCCGATCGTGTAGAAATCCTCGCCCTCCTTGGTGAGCGAATAGGTCCTGCCGTCGTATTCAAACGACAAAGCGCCCTTGGTGATGGCGAGCGCGGATTGCGCGCGCGCCGCGTCCGGGAACGCGATCCCCTCGCGCAACGTATACCTTAGCTCCTCGCTCCACATGCACGAGGCGTACTCCTTCATGATCTCCTCGTCATGCTTGAACACCTGC
>CAZKGE010000309.1:0-1538 GCA_964552065.1 uncultured Oscillospiraceae bacterium
AACACGGTCCAGGACACGCTGTCGGCCTGGGACCACTACCCGACGCTCGCCGACAGCAGCAAGGCTGTAATGGTCGAAACGAACGCCGACGACACGGTGATCGAGACCGTCGAGCCGCAGGCGGCGTCCGTCGTGCTGGATTACCGCACGGGCGAACTGCGCGCGGTGATTGGCGGCCGCGACGAGCCGACGATCCGCAAGGGCATGAACCGCGCCTACCAGAGCTATACGGAGATCGGCTCCGCGATCAAGCCGCTGACGATCTACGGCCCGGCGCTCGATCTGGGCATGTCGCCGGGCAACATCGTGCCCAACATGGACGGCCCGATCGAGGGCTGGGGCACCGAGAAGGGCTATCCCTCCGGCGGCCTGGACTCCCATTACGGCCCGGTCACGCTGCGGCGGGGCCTAATGTCGTCGCTCAACGTCGTCGCCGCACGGATGCTGTTTGAGCACGTGACGACGGACGTCGCCGCGCAGTACCTGATCAACCTCGGCGCGACGGAATCCAAGGTCAACAAGGACGGCCCGGGCCTTGCGCTCGGCACCTCCGGCCTGACGCCGATCCAGATGGCCGCGGCCTACGGCACCATCGCAAACGGCGGCGTATACCTCGAGCCGCTCTCGTTTACGAAAGTGTTCGACGCCGACCAGAACGTGATCCTCGACGCGGACGAGGTGCGCAATACGCACCGCGTGTTCAAAGAGAGCACGGCGTACCTGCTGACGGATATGCTGACGGACGCGGTGAAGTCCGGCACCGGTACGAAGGCCAAAATAGCGGACATGACGGTCGCCGGCAAGACCGGCACGAACTCCGACTACGCGAGCGTATATTTTGCGGGCTACACGCCGTATTACGCGTCCGTCGTCTGGATCGGCCACGATTACCCGGTAAACAAGCTTAAAAAAGGCGCCTCGGGCGGCGACTACGCCGCGCCGCTTTGGCAGTCCTATATGGCCAAGCTGCACGAAAGCCTTGAGGACCGGGCGATCATCGACGCCGATCCGTCCGCGCTGGGCCTGGTTCAGCGTACGATCTGCACGGTCTCCGGTCTGCTCTCCACGGACGCCTGCAAGGACGACGAGGACCACAAGCCGCGCACGGAGTGGTTCAACGCCGCAAACGTCCCGACAAAATACTGCGACATGCACGCAACGCTCGCCATCTGCGCGGACTCCAACGCGCTGGCGACGCAGTTCTGCCCGGCCGAGAGCGTCAAGGAGACGAGCTTCATCCTGATCCGGCCGGATTCGCAGTTTGCCGCTTTCGACGACGAATACCTGCTCAAGGCGATGCCGAACGCGGTGCGCACGGACCTGTCGCTCGAGGCGTACACCGCGGCGCGGCCCACGTGCCCGCTGCACTCCGACGGGTCGCTGTCCGTGTTTGAGCTCAAGACGCGCGCGGAGGCGCTGATTGCCGAGGTGGAGACCTTCCTCGACGAACACGGCTCCGTCGACGACGCGTCGCGCGAGCTGCTGCGGGGTGATATCTCCGCGCTGAACGCGGCGCTGGCCGGCTATGACTACGCGAC
>CAZKGE010000310.1:0-1537 GCA_964552065.1 uncultured Oscillospiraceae bacterium
CGGGCTGCCGTCCGCGTAGTATCCGCCCAGCCGCTTGGGCAAGGCCGAAACGCGCCCGTACTGTTCGGCAGCCGCTTTCCTTTTCGCCAGAACAGCCGGGCTCGGGTCTCCGGACTCCGGAAGGGCCCCGGCGGAGCAATCGTACGCCCAATGGCCTTTGCCGCCGCACTTGAAACACACGTCGTTCGACTTGTCCCTTGCCAGCTTGCGGCTCTTCCGGGGGACGGCGGGCGATGCCGAGGTGGGTTTGCGCGGCAACGCCGAAGACCGCCGCGCGGCCGACGCAGCCAGGCGCGCGGAATCTCCCCAGGGCTTGAGCCCCATCATGCTCCCGTACTTCGCAAGCCGGGCAGCCACGCTCGCCACACGCGCCGCGTCGCTCCAGCGGTTGCGCAAACCGCGCACGTCGCGCAGCATGATCATCGCCGCGGCCCGGTTCTTCACAGGCTGGGGCGGCAGCTTCGGCGGCTTGAACCCTTTCGGCACGTCAACGCCGACCTCGACCAGCCTGCATTGACACTGACAGTAAGGAGGCTTCTCGCGCATCCACTCCAGCAGGGTCTTGACCTTCCCGTGACGGGACACGCACTCCGGGCAATGCCTCCCGCTTTTCGTAGCGCCCAGCAGCCACATGAACCGCGCCGCCCCGTCGCCGCCCACGACAACGCCCGCCTCCGCGTCTCCGCGCCTCTGCGTTAAATCCTCCTCCCCGGCTCCGCCCTTCCGGTTCGCGATCGGCTTGGCTCCCTTGATGTTCGGCTCGTTGGTCAACGCGCAGGAACGCAGTTCAAGCGGCCTGCGCCTGTTCAGCTTTTCGTCGACGACTTCCAGCTCGTTCACACCGGGGAACACCGCCGAAACCAGCCTGTAACGGCCGCCCTCGACCGCCTTGAGCCCCGTGTCAGTCCAGCGCACGCGGCCCCAAAGCCCGTCATCGCGTGTCGCCAGTTCCACGATCCACCCGGCCGCCTCGCTGGGCTTGTCGGTGTCCATGCTGAAATGGTCGTAGTCCAGGAGCACGCCCGCGAAGGACTCGCCCTCCTTCGCGCGCCGCGCCTCCAGCGCCGCGACCATCGCGTCGCACGCCCGGCGGTCGATCACCTGAATCACCCCGCAGCTGTGCGGATGCTCGCCGAAAGGCGCGATGTGGATCCACCCGCCGGGATCAGTCTTGAACAAAGCCTTGCCGTTTTCCATGGTTCCCCCGCACGCCGGCGCGCGATCACGCGCCTCATATAACGCGCGAAAACCAACACCGCGGGAGGGGAGGGGGGCCGAGGCAGGGAATCAGGCGCGGGGACACGCTCGCGCAAAGGGGGACGGCAACAAAAGCCGTGCGTACCGCGACAGGGGGGTAAAATCAGCGTGAAATGTGCCCGAAAACAGAAAGGCCGCCCGGCGAACCGGGCGGCCATAAGTCTGAGCGAACGTTAGCGATCTCCGGCCCCTGAGCCGAAGGCGAATGGAGGTTCGGAGTGTCGCTTGGTTGAACTAAGCCGGCAAGCCGGCAGAGGCTCGCTTTCGAACTCCTGACTCG
>CAZKGE010000311.1:0-1522 GCA_964552065.1 uncultured Oscillospiraceae bacterium
GCCGCGCCGTATTTACTTATTATTAGCATTTTTGTATAATTCATTAAGATATTCGTATCTTTGTGTACGCACGATGAAAGGATGTTTGGAAATGAAACGTGTATTGGCGCTGGCTTTGTCATTGCTTTTTGTGCTGACGCTGCTGCCGGCTTCGGCAAGGGCGGAGACGTACAGTCATATCTCCGTTACGCCGAACGTGCGCTATTTCCTGGAGAATGCAACATTCGCCGCCGGGGATATCACCGTAAAGACGCACACGAGCGATTCTGACGCCGGTACCGTTGTATCGTCCGGCTATACCACCAAGCTCTATGTTGACGGCAGCGAGCGCGCAGGCATGTTCACGGCCGCGGAGGTCGGCAAGACCGTCACCATCGCGGTGCAGTACGCCTACCTTGACGGGTCCGTCACAAAGACGCTCAACGCCACCGCGAGCCTCAAGGTCGTCAACGCTTACCCGACGGCAATTACGCTCACGCCGGACCCCACGCCTCCCATGGAGTTTCATAAGGGGGATACGCTCGGCGGTCCCGGCGGCTACGTCACGGGCGCGACAGTCACCATGACCGACAGCACCGGCCCGCTTGCGCCGGTGTCTGTCCCGCTGACGGACCTGACGTTCTCGCCGGCGCTGGACTATCAGTTTACGGACGCAGACCTTGCGGCGGGGACCAAGACGTTCACCGTTTCCTACACGAAGGATGCGGGCACCGCGATCGAAACGACGCACACCCAGCCGGTCGTCGTGACGCTCGTCCGCAAGCAAGTAACGGCCGTAGCCTACGCGCCGGTCAGCCCGATCACGCTGATGGTCGGCAGCAGCATCGGCCTTGCGCCGAGCTTTACGCCCGACGACGCGATCGACGGGATTACCTGGACTGTGACCGACGGCGATGCCTTCATCAACAAAACCGTGTTTGAGAACAGCGGCGTACTCGTGGGCGTCAGCGCCGGCACCGCCCACGTAAATGCCAAACTCAACACCGATACGGGCGCGACGGGCGCAGATACCGACTTTACGGTCACCGTCGTCGATCCGCCGAGCAGCACCGTGGATGTTGCAAGTCTCAGCGTATCGCTGCCGGACACGAAGGTGTTCATCAAGGGCGAAAACTTCGACCCGACCGGCATGGTGGTCAAGGCCCTGCTGGCCAACGAGGACCCGTCCGGCGGCACGGTCATCGACCCGGCAAACTACGCCTATAAGGTGACGCTCACGTCGTCCGCCACCACCTGGTACGCCGGCAACGCCCTGGTAGGCCCGCTGTTCAACGCCACGGGCACCGCGACCGTCACGGTCCGCTACCGGTATTTGAACAGCGGCGGCACTCAGGTCGAGAAAACCAAAACTTTCACGGTCGCGGTCGTCGATTCGACCCCGCTTTTCGTCGAAATCGTTTCGCAGCCGAAAATCACAACCTATTATCTCGACGAGAAGCTCGACACCACCGGCCTGGCCGTCCGCATCGCGTACACGAAGGACCGCACGACCGTGTCCGGCTACGGCACGCAGACGCTCGCG
>CAZKGE010000312.1:0-1505 GCA_964552065.1 uncultured Oscillospiraceae bacterium
GAAGTACAAGATGCGCGAGGCGGCCATCGAGAAGCTCAAGCTCCAGAAGGCGGCCGAGATCGAGACCGCGTAACGGACCGCCGCCGCGCCGCCGGGGAACAAGCGCCGGCGCGGCGGCAGAATCGGGCCGCGCCCGCGCGTCCGCCCCGTCAACCCGTCCTTCGGCGCGGCTGCATAAAAATGCAGTTTCGGCGAGAATATTTTGAAATTGCCGTTGACAAAGCAAAACGCCGCTGGTAATATACATGATAATTTCATATTGCAGTAAAGGCTGTGACGAAGACGGACGAAGGCGCCGCATGTAGAGAGCCGGGGAGGGTGGAAACCCGGCGGCAGGCGTGTTCACAGGTCCCATCCCTTCCGAGCCGAAGGCATGAAAGCGCGGGGCGCAAGTAGAGCCTTCCGTGCATGCCGCGTCAAGGCATAGGGCTTGATAGAGCCCGAAAAGCGGCGTCTGATTCGACGCAATTTGAGTGGTACCGCGGGAATAACGAACGTTTACCCGTCTCAAAGCGATTTGAGGCGGGTTTTTATATTCCTCCCGGACATGGCCGCGGGAACGGCCATTAAAAACTTAGATGAAGGAGAAAGCCCATGGACAAAGCCGCACTGAACACACAGCTTTTAGAGGTCGCGTACCGCATCCGCGAGATGCGCGAGATCTCGGGCTTTACGCAGGAGCAGATGGCTCAAAAGACCGACGTATCGGTTGAGGAGTACGCCGGCTACGAGGCGGGCCGTCTGGATTTCCCGTTTACGTTCGTCCATAAATGCGCGCTGGCCTTCGGCATCGGCATCACCGATCTGTTGGAGGGCGAGAGCGCGCGGCTGTCGACGTACGCCGTCACGCGCAAGGGCGAGGGGCAGTCCGCGGTCAAGGAGGACGGCATCGAGATCGCAAGCCTGGCTCCGCTGTTTCGCAACAAGACCGCCGAGCCGTACTGGGTGCGCTACGATTATTCCGAGACGCAGCAGAACCGGCCCGTCCACCTGACCACGCACAAGGGGCAGGAGTTCGACCTCGTGCTGAGCGGGTCGCTCAAGGTGCAGGTCGGCGAGCACGTCGAGGTGCTGCACGAGGGCGACAGCATCTACTACAACAGCGCCACGCCGCACGGCATGCTCGCCGTCGGCGGCAGGGAGTGCCTGTTCCTCGCGGTGGTGCTGCCCGGCGAGGGCGGGGAGGACGCGGAGGGGGCGCACGAGACCATCGCGCGCGCGCGCCAGTCCGAGGACTTCGTATCAAACCGCTTCATCCGCACGTCCGAGGACGAGCACGGCGCGCTGTCCGGCGTGACGTTTGTCGATGCCGACAAGTTCAACTTCGCGTTCGACATCGTCGACGAGATCGCCAGGAAAACGCCCGACAAGCTCGCGCTCCTGCACGTGGATATGGAGGGCGTCGAGCGGCGGTTTACGTTCTCGGACATGGCCAAGGCGTCGAACCGCTGCGCGAACTACTTCCGCTCGCTCGGCATCAAAAAGGGCGACCGCGTGATGCTCGT